>JAKEEW010000216.1 GCA_022616375.1 Sporichthyaceae bacterium | reverse complement strand
GAGGCGGCCAGGGCCCTCGGCGCCAGCGACGGGCGCATCATCTTCCGGCACCTGCTGCCGAACACCACCGGCCCGATCATCGTCAACGCCACCGTCATCGTCGCGGTGGCGATCCTGGTCGAGACGGCCCTGTCGTTCCTCGGGCTCGGGGTGCGGCCGCCGGACACCTCGCTCGGCCTGCTGATCCAGGAAGGGCAGGCGGCCGCGCAGACCAGGCCGTGGCTATTCTACTTCCCCGGCTTCGTGATCATCGTCATCGCCCTGACCATCAACTTCATCGGCGACGGCCTGCGCGACGCGTTCGACCCGACCCAGACCCGGGTGCGTGCCTGATGGCCGATCCGGTCTTGGAGGTCCGGGACCTCACCGTCGAGTTCCCCACCGACGACGGCATCGTCCACGCCGTCCGCGGGGTCAGCTTCACGCTCGCGCCGGGCGAGGTCCTCGGGATCGTCGGCGAGTCCGGCTCGGGCAAGTCGGTGACCTCGCTGGCGGTCATGGGCCTGCTGCCGCGCACCGCGAAGATCCGCGGCTCGGTCAGCTACAAGGGCGAGGACCTGCTCAAGCTGAGCGACCGGCAGATGGCCGAGGTACGCGGCCGGCGCATCGCCATGATCTTCCAGGACCCGATGACCTCCCTGAATCCCGTGTACACCGTCGGCTGGCAGCTCCAGGAGGCCATCCTCGCCCACCAGGAGCTGTCGAAGAAGCAGGCCTGGGACAAGGCGGTCGCGCTGCTGGACCTGGTCGGGATCCCGAACCCGCGCCAGCGTGCCAGCAACTACCCGCACGAGTACTCCGGCGGGATGCGCCAGCGTGCCGTCATCGCCATGGCGATGACCAACGACCCCGACGTCATCATCGCCGACGAGCCCACCACCGCGCTGGACGTCACCGTCCAGGCGCAGGTGCTCGACACGATCGCGCGGGTCCAGCGGAGCACCGACGCCGGCATCGTGCTGATCACCCACGATCTCGGCGTCGTCGCCGGCATGGCCGACAAGGTGCTGGTGATGTACGCGGGCAAGCCGGTCGAGGTCGGCCTGGTCGACGACATCTACTACACCCCGCGGATGCCGTACACCCTCGGCCTGCTCGGCTCGCTGCCGCGGCTCGACGCCAAGGGCGACGAGCCGCT
>JAKEEW010000215.1 GCA_022616375.1 Sporichthyaceae bacterium | reverse complement strand
GCGCGGATCGCCTGCGCCTCGCCGACCGACGCGTGGTAGGTGAACCGGTCGGCCTCCAGCGGCGCGGTGACCGCGATGATGTGCTGCAGGTAGCCAAGACCTGCGGACCGCGCGGCGGGCACCAGGATGCGCGCGTGGTCCAGGTACCGCGGTGCAGGCGGCCCGGTGGGGACGGCGGGGACCGCCACGCTCGCGCACCCGTCGCCGACGCGCAGCCCCCGGCACCCGGCGAACAGGTCCGCCACGGTCGGCGACGCCCGGTGGGGCCGTGGCCAGCGCAGCATGACCAGGCTCACCTCACCGGCGGGCGCCGTTCCGGTCGCGAGCTCGGCAGCGCCGAGGTAGCGCCGGCCCAGGCGCTGCGCCGCGGCGCGGATCCGCGGGTCGTCGTCGAGGTCGGCGACAGTCTGGTCCCGGAGGCTGTAGTGCGCGAGAAGCCGACACGCCAGCCGGTAGGACAGCCCGGTCTCGGCCGGGTCGGCGTCGTCGGACGGGGACTGCGCGACGCGCCACACGGTGATGGGCACCGGCGGGTCACCAGGCACCACATCGACATCGGTCCGGCCGACCGAGTACGGATCGGGTGTGGGCGCGCGCTGCGAATCTGGACTGCGGTCAGGTTCCGGCATGGGCACGGTAGCCCCCGCGCCGGTGTGTGCGTGTTCGCTACCACCAATGGCCCGCCGACTCATTCGTTGACGGCAGCCACCGGCCGGTTCGGACCCAACAGCACCCAACACGCTCGCGGCCGGTCTCCTAAGTACACGGCCACACAAGCCGGCACGACCATGCCGGCTCGACGGCAGGCTCCTGGACCGTCGCCCCGCCACCTGCGTCGGCGAGGCCGACGGGCCCGGGCCGGTAGCCGGTTCGGCGAACGGACGCGGGCGGTCGTCCCGCGTGTCAGCGGCCACGGAATCTGCGCCAGAACCGGATTCCGTGTCCGCCGTCACAGTCCGATGAGTGCCAACATCTCTAACTTCGCAGCGCTGCCAAAGCCGCTGGTGGTGTTTTGGGAGCTACGGGAGCCGCGATTGCGGTGCGATGTATCGGGCTTCATCCGCTCGAGGATGCCGACGGCGCCGCTTCACGGCTGGGCCCTTGACCGGGCGCGATAGGCGGACAGGCGTGATCGGTTCTGTGGTGCGGCGGCGGCTGATGGG
>JAKEEW010000024.1 GCA_022616375.1 Sporichthyaceae bacterium | reverse complement strand
CTTCAACCAGGTGTAGGCCGACGTGACGCCAAGCCCCGAGGCCACCGCCACCGCGGTGGCGACCGCGTCCACCGACAGATCGGTGTGCAGGCGGCCGTCCACCCGGCTGCACAGGAACGGCTCGACCATCGCCATCAGCCGGTGCCCGGCCAGGTCGTTGACCGCGTGCGCGCATGCATCGAGAGTGCGCACCGAGCCCGGATCGGCCGGGTCGATGCGCAGCAGCATCTTGCCGCCGTCGAAGCCCATCGCGGCCAGCGATTCGGCGTCGTAGCCGGTGAACCGGTCGTCGAGCTCGATGCTGGTCCCGGCCAACCCGCCGCGGTTCATCGAGCCGATCACGACCTTGTCGTCGAGCGCGCCGAGCACGAGCAGGTCCTCGACGATGTCGGCGGTGCCGAGCACACCGTCGACGCCCGGCCGGCCGAGCGCGACCACCAACCGTTCGAGTAGCTCCCAGCGGTTGGCCATCGGTCGGCCACCGGCGGCCAGCGAGGCCCGCGCCGGGTGATCGGCCGCAATGATCACCAGCCGGCCCGGGTGGCCGAGCAGCGGACGGCGCCGGCGCCGGGCGGCCGCCTCGGCGATCGCCTCCGGCCGATAGGCCCGGATCTCGGCGATCTCACGGGTGATCCGATCGCGCACCGGCCACCTCCTCCACGCCGGGCAGCCTGGCCTCCACCTCGCCCCGGGTCGGCATCGCCGCCGAGCACGCGATCTGGCCGGCGACGATCGCGCCGGCCGCGTTGCCATACCGCAGGATGTCCGGCAGCGGCCAACCGCGCAGCAGACCGAGGCAGAGCGCGCCGCCGAACGCGTCGCCCGCGCCCAGCCCGTTGACCACATCGACCGGAAGCGCCGGCACCCGCACCGACTCGGCCGGACCGCGCTTGACCACGGCCAGCTGCACGCCTCGCTCCAGCAGCGCGGCCGCGGCCCGGTCCGGATCGCGGGTCCCGACCGCGACCTCGCACTCGTCCAGGTTCCCCACCGCGACCGTGGCGTGCGGCAGCGCTTCGGCCACTGCCTGCGTGGCGGCCGCACCGGACGGCCAGAACTGGGGCCGGTAGTCCAGGTCGAGCACGGTCGGGTGGCGGCGCCGCCTGGCCGCCAGCGCGGCCAGCGTCGCGGTCCGGCTGGGTTCCTGGCAGAGCCCGGTCACGGTCGTCCACAACACCCCGGCCGCGGCCAGCTCGGGCAGGTCGAGCTCCGCGGCCCGGATCTGGAGGTCCGGCGCCGTGGGCTCGCGGTAGAAGTACAGCGGGAATTCGTCGGGCGGCAGCATCGCACAGAACGTCACCGGGGTCGGCAACCCGGGCACCGGGCGCACCCAGCGGTCGTCCACACCGAAGTCGCGCAGGGCCCGATGCACGTAGTCGCCGAACGGGTCGGCACCGGTCCTGGTCACCACCGCCGTCCGAAGCCCGAGCCGGGCCGCCGCCACCGCCACGTTCGTTGCGCTGCCGCCCAGGTAGCGGGTGAAGTGCTCCACCTCGGCCAGCCCGACGCCGACCTGGTCGGGGTAGAGGTCCACGCCGACCCGGCCCATGGTCACCACGTCGAAGGACACCGTCAGTCCTCCGGATCGTCGTTGGTCGGCCGGTCCGGCTGGAGCCCGGCCAGGAAGTCGAGACTCGTCCGGACCGCGTCGACCGGACCGGCTCCCGGCGCGGGCTCGGACTCAAGCCGGACGTCTTGCTCCAGCACGTACCAGCCGCGGTAGCCGGTCGCCTCCAGGGTCTGTACCACAGCGGCGATCGCGGCGCCGCCCCGACCCAGCGGGCGAAACAACCCGGCCGCGACCGCGTCGGCGTAGCCCAGCCGACCTTCCCCGACCTCGACGGCCAGCTCGGGATCGGCGTCCTTGAGATGAACGTGCCCGATCCGGTCGGCCGCGCTGGCCGCGATCGCCGCCGGATCGCCGCCGCCCGCCAACACATGTCCGGTATCCAGGCAGAGCATCGTGCCCGAGCCGTCCAGCACGCGGTCGATCTCGTCCGGCCGTTGGACGGCGGTGCCAACGTGCGGATGGAACACCATCCGGACCAGGTGATCGGCCGCGATCCGGGCCGCCAGGTCGAGGTTGGCAAGCAAGGCCCGCCAGGCTGCCGGATGAAGCCGGGATCGCGACTCGTAGCCGTCCCGGCCGAGATCTGCCGCGAGAACCAGCACGTGGGCACGGGACTCCCGAATACCCGTGACGATCTCAGTCAGCTGCGGGGCGAGATCAACGGTTGGATCGTGCAGCACGAGCGGAAAGAATCCGCCGATCGGCTCGACGCCGTACCTGATCGCCCCGAAGAACCGCCGGTTCGGGCTGGCGGGCAAGAAGCCGGGCGGGCCGAACTCCGTCGCGACCAGGCCGAGCTCGCGCATCTCGGTGAGAACCCGGCGAGCCGGCAGCTGGACGCCCCAATCGGCGACTTCGGACACCCCCCAGGAGATGGGTGCGCCGGCCGCCCGCTGCACCAGACCGGCCGACTGACCCGTCTCGGTGTCTTCGCTGGTGCCAGGCATCGTAGTCACTCGAACTCCGCGATCCGGACCGGTCGGTCCAGCGCCCGGGACCGCTCGGCGGCCTCGCTGATCAGCAGGGCGGCGAGCGCATCCGCACCGGTGCACGGCGAGTCGATCCGACCCTGCGCGTAGTCGATGAACGCGGCAAGCTCGGCCTGGTAGGCCGCGGCGAAGCGGTCGAGGAAGCCGGTGTAGGCCGGCTCGGACGGCCACCCGATCCCGGTCTCGGCCGACCGCACCGGGGTGCGCTCGCTCAGCCCGGCCACCAGCGTGCCGCCGGTGCCGGACAGCTCGAGCCGCACGTCGTAGCCGGCCGCGTGGTAGCGGGTGCCGGTCACCAGGGCGAGCGCGCCGTCGTCCAGCCGGAGCACGGCCGCGGTCGTGTCGACGTCCCCAGCCGCGGCGAAGAACTCCGCGCCGATGTTGGCGCCGACCGCGTACACCGTCTCGACCTCGCGGCCGGTGACGAACCGGATCGCGTCGAAGTCGTGGATGTGCAGGTCGCGGTATTGCCCGCCGGACTGGGCGACGTACTCAGGATGCGGCGGCGCCGGGTCGGAGGTGACCGCGCGCAGCGTATGCAGCCGGCCGAGACCGCCACCGGCCAGCGCGTCGCGCGCGGCCAGGTAGCCCGGGTCGAACCGGCGCTGGAACCCGACCTGCAGCGGCACTGCGGCGGACGCGACGTGCCCCAGCACCGCCCTGGTCGCGGCCACGTCGATGGCGACTGGCTTCTCGCAGAAGATCGGCAGCCCGGCGTCGGCAGCGGTGTGAATGAGCTCCGCGTGTGCCGCGGTGGCGGCGGCGATGACCACTGCCCCGGCACCGGCCTGGATTGCGGCCGCGAGGTCGGGCACCTGGCTGGCGCCGACCTTGTCGGCGAGCGACGCTGCCCGGGCCCGATCCGCATCGGTGACCAATAGCTCGTCGACCTCGGGGTGCCGGGCCAGCACCTCGGCGTGGAACGCGCCGATCCGCCCCGCCCCTACTAGCGCGATCCGCATGGGGTCCTCCGGAGCACCGATGCCTGCCAGGTTTCTAGTCCGGGCCGCCTACCCTGTCCATACTTTGTTAAGACATATTGACGTAAGCCCATTTAGTGGTACCACTGTGTGCGAGTGCACTCCTGCGACCCGGGCCGTGGCCCGGGCCAGACATGTCTAGCGGATCGAGGGGGCGTGCCAGAGCCACTGCTGCGCATTCCACTGGACCGGACCAGCCCGGTGCCGCTGTACTTCCAGGTCGCCGAGCAGCTCGAGCGGGCGATCGAGACCGGACAGCTGCCGCCGGGCATCCGGCTGGACAACGAGATCCAGCTGGCCGACGACTACGGGCTGTCCCGGCCGACCATGCGCCGCGCGATCCAGTACCTGGTGGAGCGCGGCCTGCTGGTGCGCCGCCGCGGCGTCGGGACCCAGGTGGTGCACGCGAAGGTCAAGCGGAAGGTCGAGCTGACCAGCCTGTACGACGACCTGGTCGCGGCCGGTCAGCGACCCAGCACCCGGGTGCTGGCCAACACGGCTCGACCCGCGGATGCCACGGTGGCGGCCGCACTCGGGGTCGCCGTGGACGAGCCGGTCGTGTTCGTGGAACGGCTGCGCCTGGCCGCCGGCGAGCCGCTGGCCAGGTTGCGCAACTACCTCCCGACCGGCTTGGTCGAGCTGCCCACGCCCGCGCTCGAGGAGCGCGGTCTCTACCAGCTGCTCCGCGCCGCCGGTATCCAGCTGCGGGTCGCCACCCAGGTGGTCGGGGCGCGCGCGGCGACCGCCGCCGAAGCCAAGCTGCTGGGCGAGACCCGCGGCGCGCCGCTGCTCACGATGAGCCGCACCACGTACAACGACACCGGCCGGGTGGTCGAGTACGGCAACCACATCTACCGGGCGTCCCGGTACACGTTCGAGCACACCCTGGTCGGCCGCTAGCCGGCCGGGCTCTCGGCTCTTGTCGCTCGGGCTCTCGGCTCTTGTGGCTCGGCTACAGCGGCCTGGCCATCATCAGCTCGCACTTCGCACCGTCGCGCATCGGCCTGGGCGGCGCGCCGGTGTCCTGGAAGCCGTTGCGGTGGTACAGCGCCACCGCGGCCGGGTTGTTCTCCGCCACCGCGAGCACGACCTGGTTGGCGCCGACCTTGCGGCCCCAGTCCAGCACCGCGGTGATCAACCGATCCCCGACCTTTTGGCCGCGCGCGGCCGGATCGACCCACATCGAGACGAGCTCGACCGCGTCCGCCTCGTCCTCGGCCGGAACCCCGCTGACCATCCCGACCGGCCGGCCGTCGAGCTCGGCGACCACGTTGTAGGAGCCGGGAATGCTCAGCCGGGACCGCCACCGGTCCTCCGGCACGTCGGTCCAGTCGGCCAGCACCGACCCGAACGCATAGGGCGCCTCGGCGAGCGCGGCCAGCCGCAACTCCCGCCAGATCGGCCAGTCCTGGGCAGTGAGCTCGCGAATCTCGATCACGTCCAGGAGCCTGCCCGCCACCCGGGCCGGGCCGCAAGCCGGTTTCGGTCGGCGGGGATGCGCGCAGCGACGCCGGGGATACCCGTCGGGTGCCGGGGATACCCGTCGGGTGCCGGGGATACCCGTCGGGTGCCGGGGATACCCGTCGG
>JAKEEW010000214.1 GCA_022616375.1 Sporichthyaceae bacterium | reverse complement strand
TCTTGCGCCCGGGCGCGTAGTCCTTGTGGCCGATGACCGCGGCCGGGTCGATGATGGCGCCGGGTGGGGCAGCCGCGACGACTGCAGTGGCGACCTGGGCGGGCAGTGTGTGCAGCTGGTCGAGGAGCTCGTTGAGCCGGCGGCCGGCGCGGCGGGATTGGACGGCTGCGTCGAGCAGGGCCTCGCGGACGGTGATGCTGGTGCGGGGTGGCTCGCCGTCTTCGGTGTAGTAGGGGCGCATCCACGGGGCGAGGCCGAGCTGGTCGGATAGCTGCACCTGGTCCTCCTGGGCGAGTAGGTCCGCGACGTCGGCGCGGAAGGCGGTCATAGTGATGCCGTCGGGGTCGGTCTTGCGCCCGGGCGCGTAGTCCTTGTGGCCGATGACCGCGGCCGCGGGGGTGCCGAGGTAGCGGCAGATCGCGACGGTGCCGACGAGCAGGGCGAGCAGCTGCTCGCGGGGCCAGGGTTCGCCGGTGGTGTGGTCGGTCTCGACCCCGACGCTGTAGGTATTGCCCTGGTCGGTGGGGATCAGGGTGCCGTAGGTGCCTTCGCCGGCGTGGTTGGCCCGGCCGGCTGCGAGCACATGCCACGCGCCCACCGGGTGCGCGCCGCCGCAGCCGCGGCACACCCACAACTGCGCGAGCGGCGGCGGGGTGCCGGGCGGCCGGCCCACTTCGGCGATGTAGCGGGCCAAGGTTGGAGATGGGCCGGCCGGTGAGGCGTCGTGGTGGAGCATGACCGCCCGCGGCTCGAAGGGGCGCGCGCCGCCGTTGTAGGGCCGGCCGCGGGTCTGCCATCCCGGGTATTCGACCACGTGCAGGCCCGCCGCGCGCAGTATGGTCGCGAGCTCGCGCAGCCACCGGTAGCCCATGTGATCAGCCCCGGATGTAGTCGACGTACAGGTAGGACGGCCGGTTGGCCGCGGCTTCCATGAAGCAGTTGCCGGTGCCGGACTGCCTGACCCCGGTCGCCGAGAACGTCTTGTTGCCGGTCGCGACGGCGGTGTACTCGGCCTCAATCGTCACCGGCCAGCCAATGCTGCCCACGGTGAACATTCGCACGACCATGTTGGACAGCTCGGATCCCGTCGAGTTGTCCTCCCGGATACGGGCGATGACCCGGTCGTCGGCGACGCTGGACTCGAATCGGGTGGCCCACCGGATCCGGTAGGTGCGACCGGACACGAGCGCGGCGGTGACCGACTGGACCTCGGTCTCGGTGGTGGTGAAGGTGGCCGAGTCGGCGGTGTCGATGTCGGTGGCGATCCGCTCACCGGGCACCTTCCCGGCGATGATCGTTTCTCCGGCTAGCACGGCCATGTTCCACCTCTAGAGTGCATAGACGGCCTTGTTCCACAGGCTGACCGGGGTGCCGGCGGGGATGGTCTTGGCCACGCCGTTGACCGGGGTCTGGGTGATCGTGAACGTCTGCGGCGAGCCGGCGCCGGAGATCGCCGTCACCTGCAGCCGCGCGCCGCCGCAGGCGATGTCGAACGGGAACTCGCCCGAGTCGGTGGTCCACAGCGGGAGCACATCGACGCGAACGCTCATGGACGTGTCGGTGCCGGCGCCGAACGCCGCAGCCAGCGACGACCCGGCGGTGTCGTACCGGTTGGGCCCGCCCTCGCCGGCGTCGTACTGGGCGACCTGGTAGGGGGACTCGGGGGCGCAGTTGACCCAGATGTCGCGGGTGAAGTTGCTCAGCACCTCGCGGAAGCCCTGGGCGAGCTGGGTCACCTCGTCGGGGGGGAGCCAGGCGGGCAGGTCGTCGACGGTGACCCGGTCGCCGATGTCGAGCGCGGCCGCGGCCGCGGTCAGGGCCGGGTCGCCGGCGAACGACGCGTTGTGCAGGTGCAGGTGCATCTGCGGGTAGCGGGACTCGTCGACGGTGCCCAGGTGCAGCCGCCAGCCGGCCAGGTTGGCCAGCAGGGTGCCGTCGCCGGCGGTGTTGACGGGGACATCGGTGTCGTAGCGGCCGACCCCGTTCGGCGGTGGCTGGACCGACAGCGGTCCCGTCTGGAGGACCGCCCGATAGGAGCCGCCGTCCTTGCGGGTGGCGGTGACGTCGTTGCGGGTGGCCTGGTCGTCGTCGACCGGCTCCGGCGGCGTGCCGAACACCCCGTCGGTGTAGGTCAGCTCTAGGGCGGGGGTCTGGTTGTACATGCTCGACCGGGTGCGGTAGGCCAGGCCGAGGAGCTGGCGTGGCTCGTGCAGCACGCCGGCGTCGGTGGTGGCGGCCTCGCGGAGCAGGTCCAGCAGCGTGCTGGGGCCCTGCGGCCCGAGGTGGGCGGTGTCGTCGAGGTCGCCGCGGCCGGCGAAGCCGATGCCCTCCTCGGCGCACAGCCGCTGGATGCGCCGCCCGGCGGGCTCGCCGGGGTGGCCGAACGCGGCGTCGGCGGTTTCGGCGCCCGTGGGGATGCCGCCGTCTGCGTCGCCCCAGACGGCGACGTGGCCGAAGGAGAACACCCCGTCGCCGGAGACCGGGACGTACCAGATCCGGACCTTGGCCGGGCCGTCGTTGGTGACGGTGGTGCGGGTGCCCGAGTCGACCTCGGCGCCGTCGAGCACGAGGCTGTAGTCGACGTCGGCGCCGTCCTGGGTGACCCGGAATCGGACGTGGTGGACCTGGCCGTCGAAGGCGTCCTCGACGCCGGCTCCGGAGGTGAACACGCTGGGGGCGCCACCGCCGACGGTGTGGGTGTACTGCACGTCCTGTGTGCCCGGGCGGAAGTCCAGCTGCCAGGTCTGGCTGCTGCTGATCGTCTCCAGTACCCAGGTGCCCAGGTCGGGGCCCGCGTAGATGAACTCGACCGCCCAGTCGGTCGTCGCGCTGTTCATCGCAACGCCACCACCGGCCAGCACCGCGGCGCCGGGCACGGCCACGGCCGGGTCCAGCCACGGCGCGAGTGTTCCGGTGCCGAGCTTCACCGGCGGGTTGGCGATGACCAGCGTGAACGGCTGGTCGCCGACCACGGGCGCGCCGTAGCCGGCGAGCTGTCCGTCGTTCATCGGCCAGTAGGCGACCGGGCTGGTGGTGGGCAGGTAGCGGCGAGGTGCGCTGTACAGCGGGGTGGCGCCCTGGCCGAGCCGGCGCATGACGCCGGCGGCCTCGATCGGCACCCACACGTCGGTGCCGGTGCGGTCCCAGCGTTGCGGCCAGGACGGCACCTCGCCGTAGAAGCGGTCGTCGCCGGGGAGGGTGACCCGGATCGGGGTGTTGCGGCCGAGCTGCCCGTACAGCCACGACAGCGGGTTGCGCGGGGAGTACACCCCGAGCCGGTTGTTGATCTCCATGGTGCAGCGGGAGGCCTCGACCTGGCCGGCCTCGTTCGCCCGTCCGCGGGTGACCTGGATGTCGGCGCGGCCCTCCCCGAACACGTCCGAGGTGATGTCGATCCACGAGCCGAACACGTAGATCGCGACGCTGACGCCGAGCGGCACCTGGGGGAACGGCACGCCGGGCGGGGAGCCGGCCGAGAACGTGCGTCGCCACCGGCCCGGGCGCCGCCGGCGCCGAACCAGGTCGAGTGCTGTCCGCCTGCGCACCGGTCTACTCGAGCCAGGCGATCCAGCAGCGCATGTCCACCGC
>JAKEEW010000023.1 GCA_022616375.1 Sporichthyaceae bacterium | reverse complement strand
AGAGTCGCCATAGCTCCACTATCGACTCCTCCTTCGCCTTGCCGGACGCCGTCTGGATCGCCGCCCGCATCCACCAAGACTTGGGAGACACACCCTAGGCGAGCAGGCGGGCCGGATCGAACAGCCCGATCGGGTAGTCGGTGCGGCCGTCCAGCACCAGGTCGGCGACCACCTCGCCGATCGCCGGGGCGAACTTGAACCCGTGCCCGGAGCAGGCCGAGACCAGGGTGAGGTTGGGCCAGCCGGGCAGCGCACCGACCACGAAATGCCCGTCCGGGGAGTTGGTGTAGAGGCACACCGCGGCCCGGACCGGATCCGGATCGAGCCCGGGCAGCAACCGCCGGACCACCGGTGCGAGCGCCTCGATGTCGGTGGCCTGGACCGTGCGGTCGACCGTGTCGGCGGTCGTGATCACGCCACCGTGGTGCCGGCCCAACTTCACGGTGCGGCCGTCCATCGCCGGCACGCCGTAGACGAAGCCGTCGGCGAGCTCGCGCACGAACACCGGGAACCGTGCCGGGGCGTAGTCGCCCGGATTCGTCGCCGGGAACCACATCGGCACCTGCCGCTCGACCCGCAGCAGCTGGCGCAACTGCGGGAGCAGCTGTGGAGTCCAGGCTCCGGCGCACACCACGGCGTACCTGGCGGTCAGCTCCCGGCCGCCGGAGTGGACCACGACGCCGGCCTCGGACGGCTCGATCGCTTCCACCACTCGGTCGGTGGCCAGCCGGGCGCCGGCCGCGGTTGCCGCATCCGCCATCGCCCGGATCGCCGCCTCCGGACGCAGCACGCCGGCCTCCGGCTCGAACACGCCCACCTCGCCCGGGTCGAGCGGGTGCTGCGGGAACCGCTCGGCTAGCGCCGCCCGGTCCAGCACGGTGTGCGGCAGCCGGTGCTCCGCCGCGGCGGCCAGCGCGCCCTTGACCAACGGGCCGCCTGGCGGGCCGAGCATCAGCGCGCCGGTCCGGGTGAGCAGGTCGGTGCCGGTCGCCCGTTCCAGCTCGCGCCACAGCCGCCAGGAAGCCTGGACCAGCGGGACGTAGGAGGGGTGCTCGAAGTACGCGGTCCGGATCATGCGCGACTCGCCGTGCCCGGAGCCACGATCGTGGCCCGGCTCGAACCGGTCGATGCCGAGCACGTCGGCGCCGCGCGTGGCCAGCCGCCAGAGCACGGCGCTGCCCATGCTGCCGGCGCCGATGACGATGACGTCCGCGTCAAAGGTGGGCACGCGTGGCTACCGCGGGGTCGACTCGTCCGGCACGAAAAGCGGACCGTGTCCTGGCACCACCTGGTCGGCGACGTCCAGCACCCGCTTGCGGCTGGCCCGTAGCATCCCGGCGTCGATCGCGTAGGGATCCTCGTCCGGGATCGTTGCGGTCCACCACACGTGCGTAAACGCCACCACCCCTTCCGGAGTGCCGGCCAGCGTGGTGATGTCCTCGGCGCTGTGACCGGGCGTGCGGATCAGCTTGATCGACGGCGAGATCTCGTAGCCCTCGGCGTCCCGGCTGTCCCAGATGTCACCGGTGTAGATCGCCCAGTGGTCGTGGATCCGCGCGTTCGGGAACAGTGCCGCGTTGATGGTGTGGTCCGGGTGATGGTGGCTGAACACGACGTCGGTGACCGCGGCCGGGTCGATCCCGAGCTGCTCCAGCGGGTCGATGATGACCGAGCGGTTGGCGACCATGCCCGGGTCCACCACGACCACGGCGTCGCCGTCGCTGATCAAACCGACCGTGCTGGCCACCCGGTCACCGACGTACCCGGCGGCGAGCACGACGACGGTCGCGTTGGACTCCCGTGGCTTATCAGTCATGCCGGCCATCCTGGCAGGTGGCCGCGCGCCGAGAAACCTTGTGTGCGGTGCATCAATCGAGGGGTTCCAACACTCCTATAGGTACGACCCGCCCGGCGGGGGCCGTCCCGGCGCCCCGCCGTCACCATTGCGCGCGAGGAGATCATGATGCGGCTTCAACGGGGAATGGCCCTGCTGCTCGGTCCGGCGCTGATCGCGTCGGTGCTGGCCGCTGCCGGCCCGGCGTCATCCGCGACATCGGTCGCCAAGTTATCCGGCCGAGCTACCGCGGACCCACCCGCGTCGGACTCATCCGCGGCGGCGGGCAAGCAGCCGCAGGTGGTGCGCCTGATCACCGGCGACCGGGTCACCGTGCGCCCGAACGGCGCAATCGCCGTCACGCCTCGCCAAGGGGTGCGCTACCTCACCTATACGGCCGACGGCCATCGCCACGTGATCCCGACCGACGCGTTGCCGCTGCTGCGGGCCGACCGGCTCGATCGGCGGTTGTTCGACGTGACCGAGCTGCTGCGGGTGGCCGCGCATCGGAAGGCCGCTGCGTTGCCGGGGATGCTGCCGGTGATTGTGACCGGCGCCGGCACCGCCAGGGCCGCCGCACCCACCCAACTGCGCGCGACCCGGCAGCTGCCGGCGGTCCGGGGCTACGCCGCGGCGGTAGCCGACGACCAGCTGGCCGGGTTCTGGAAGACGCTGACCGCAGCGTCGTCGAAGCGCACCGTTCCAGGCAAGGTGTGGCTGGACAGCATCCGCCGGCCGACGCTGGACGTGAGCGTGCCGCAGGTCGGCGCGCCGACCGCATGGGCGGCAGGGTTCGACGGCTCCGGAGTGACGGTCGCCGTGCTGGACACCGGCATCGATGCCACCCACCCGGACCTGATCACCCAGGTTGGCGCGGCACGCAACTTCGTCGAGGAGTTCGAGGACAGCCGAGACCTCGTCGGCCACGGCACCCACGTCGCCTCGACGGTGGCTGGCACCGGCGCGGCCGAGGGTGGTCGCTACCGCGGCGTGGCGCCCGGAGCGACATTGCTGGACGGCAAGGTGTGCGCGGAGTTCGGCTGCCCCGACTCGTCGATCCTGGCCGGCATGCAGTGGGCCGCCGAGTCCGGCGCGGACGTGGTGAACATGAGCCTGACCGGATTCGACACCGAGGAGATCGACCCCATCGAGCAGGCCGTCAACGACCTGACCGCGCAGCACGATGTGTTGTTCGTGGTCTCGGCCGGCAACGATGGCTTCTTCGGCGACGAGACCGTCGGATCGCCGGGCACCGCGGACGCCGCAATCTCTGTTGGCGCGGTCACAAAGTCCGACGCGCTCACGGAATTCTCCAGCCGCGGCCCGCGGATCGGGCCGGATGCCGCGATCAAGCCGGAGATCACCGCGCCGGGCGAGGACATCGTGGCGGCCAACAGCAAGGACGGGTTCCTCGGCACCCCAGGTGAGCCCTACACCACGCTGTCCGGCACCTCCATGTCCGCACCGCACGTGAGCGGTGGTGCGGCGATCGTGACCCAGCGGTATCCGGGCTTGACCGCCGAGCAGCGCAAGGCCGTGTTGATGGCCTCGGCCGCGCCAAATCCCGAGATCGGGGTGTTCGCGCAGGGCGCCGGCCGGCTGGACGTGGCCCGGGCGATCACGCAGGAGGTCACCACGACCCCGCTGTCGGTCGCCTTCGGCCGCCAGGAGTTCCCGCACGACGACGACGAGGTGCGCAGCCAGCAGGTGACCTACCTCAACAGCGGCGACACCGCGCAGACCCTCGAGCTGTCGCTGACGACGTCCGCGCCGGCCGGAATGTTCACGGTCAGCGCCGACACCGTGACGATCCCGGCCAACGGCCAGGCCAGTGTCACCGTGTCGTCCGACACGACGGTGGACGCACCCAGCGGCTTCTATGGCGGTCAGCTCACCGCGTCGGCCGGCGACACCCAGGTGCAAACCCCGTTCGGGGTGGAGGTCGAGCCGCAACGGTTCACCGTCACCCTCGACCCCATCAACCGTGCCGGTGCTCCTGCCGAGTCCTTTTTCGCAGTCCTGTTCAACCTGGAGACGTTCAAGGAGTATGTCGTCTTCGGGGGCGAGGATCCGCAGGTGCGGGCCGATGCCGGTAGCTATCTGCTCTTCACCTGGATCGACGATCAGGTCAGCGAGGAGCGTTTCCTGACCACCCAGCTGGTCGCCCCGAAGGTGACCGTCAATCAAGACCGGACGATCAAACTGGACGCGCGAAAAGCCGGCGGCTTCGACATT
>JAKEEW010000213.1 GCA_022616375.1 Sporichthyaceae bacterium | reverse complement strand
GCGATGGATCAGGCCACCGAAGCCGGGTTCGTCCCGGTCATCCCGCCCTCGCTGGTGCGGCCGCGGGCCATGGAGGGCACCGGGTTCCTCGGCCAGGCCGCGGAGAACGTGTACTACCTGGAGAAGGACGACTACTACCTGGTCGGGACGTCCGAGGTGCCGCTGGCCGCGTACCACATGGACGAGATCCTGGAGGAGGCCGAGCTGCCTCGCCGGTATGTCGGCTTCTCCCCCTGCTTCCGGCGCGAGGCCGGCTCGTACGGCAAGGACACCCGCGGGATCTTCCGGGTGCACTGGTTCGACAAGGTCGAGATGTTCGCGTTCTGCCGGCCCGAGGACGCCGCGAGCGAACATCGCCGGCTGCTGGGCCGGGAGAAGGAGTTCCTGGACCGGCTCGAGCTGCCCTACCGAGTGATCGATGTCGCCGCCGGCGACCTCGGCGCGCCGGCCGCCCGCAAGTTCGACTGCGAGGCATGGATTCCCAGCCAAGGCAGATATCGCGAGCTGACCTCGACCTCGAACTGCCTGCAGTTCCAGTCCCGGCGACTGGGCATCCGGATGCGCGACGCTGCCGGGACGCGCTACCTGGCCACGCTCAACGGCACGCTGGTCGCGATGACGCGGGCCATCCTGGCGATCCTGGAGAACCACCAGCAGCCGGACGGCTCGGTCCGGGTGCCGGCGGCGTTGCAGCCCTACCTCGGCGGTCGAGAGACCCTGAGCCCGGTGGGTTCATCCGCGTGAGCTCGTTCTCCCTGGTTGCCACCGATCTGGATGGCACGCTGCTGCACAGTGACGACTCGCTCTCACCGCGGACCAGACTGGCTCTGAAGGCAGTGGCCGCAGCCGGCGCCCACCACGTGATCGTCACCGGCCGGCCGGTGGCAACCGCCCGGATCGTGTTCGACGAGCTCGGCTATGAGGGCCTCGCGGTCTGTGCCCAGGGCGGGCAGATCTACCACGCCGGGCGGCACGCGCTGGTGTCCTGGGTCGAGCTCGACCGCGAGCTGATCAAGGATGTGCTGGCCCGGGTCACCGGGGAGCTGGGTGAGCTGCAGGTCGCGACCGCGCGCACCGCGCTCGAGGGCGCGATCCTGACCCCGCAGGGCTTCCCGTGGCCGTGGGCCCCGACCGCGATGGAGATCGCCGCGGACGGCGAGCTGTGGTCGGAGCCGGTGCTCAAGGCGTTCATCCACCACCCCAAGCTCACCCCGGATCAGCTTGCCGCGGCCGCCAGGGAAATCGCCGGCAGCGTGGTCGACTTCGTCAACGGAGGCGGCATGGTCGAGGTGCTGCCAGCCGGATTGAACAAGGCCACCGGGCTGGCCGAGGTGGCCGAGCTGGTCGGCGCTACCCCGGAACAGGTTGTCGCGTTCGGCGACATGCCGGCCGACGTGCCGATGCTGGTCTGGGCCGGGCACGGGGTCGCGATGGCCAACGCACATCCGGAGCTGCTCGCGGTCGCCGGCGAAATCGCGCCGAGCAACAACGAGGACGGGGTCGCGACCGTGTTGGAACGGCTTTTCGAGGCCGAACTGTAGGGTCCGAGACGATGACCATGCCGCGCCCGGCCCTGGTGGCTACCGATCTGGACGGCACGGTCGTGCGAGCGGACGGCACCATCTCGGCCCGGACCAGGTCGGCGCTGGCCAGGGTGGAGGACGCGGGCAGCTGGCTGGTGCTGGTGACCGGCCGGCCACCACGCTGGCTCGGCTCGATCGCGGACGAGACCGGCCACCGGGGGCTGGCGATCTGCTCGAACGGTGCGCTGCTCTACGACCTTCACACCGAGCGGGTGGTCGAATCCAATCTGCTGACCCCGCGGCAGCTGGTCGGGCTCACCGAAGCACTGCGCGCGGACCTACCCGAGCTGGTGTTCGCGGTGGAGTACGGGGACTGGTTCGCACACGAGCCCGACTACCCGGTGCGCTGGCCGACTGCGCTGGACCGGGCCGTCGAGCCGGCCGAGCTGTTCGCCCTGCCGGCGGCCAAGCTGCTGGCCAGGCACCTGTCGATGGACCCGGATGTGCTACTGGAGCGGACCCGGTCGGTGGCCGGTCACCTTGCCGAGTTCACCCACTCCAGCCGGGACGGGCTGGTCGAGATCACCGCGCCGGGCGTGAGCAAGGCGACCGCACTGGCCCGGTTCTGCGCCACCCGCGGAGTGCCCGCGGCGGCCGTGCTGGCGTTCGGCGACATGCCCAACGACTTGCCGATGCTGGCCTGGGCCGGGCAGGCGTACGCGATGGGGAACGCGCATCCGCTGGTACGCGCGGCGGTCAGCCGGGTCGCGCCGCCGGTCGAGGAGGACGGCGTGGCCCAGATCCTCGAGATGATCTTCTAATCCCGCCCGGCGAACGGCGGGCACCAACCCAGCTACAGGTACGGGCCGTTCACGCTGCGCTCGCCCGGCTGTCCAGACTGGTCGGCCGGCGGCAGCATGCCAGGCGGCAGTGCCCGGCGCATCTGCTCGAGCTGCGCACGGGCCGCCATCTGCTGGGCGAACAGCGCGGTCTGGATCCCGTGGAACAGGCCTTCGAGCCAGCCCACCAGCTGGGCCTGCGCGATCCGCAGCTCCGACTCGGTTGGCAGTTCGTCCTCGGTGAACGGCAGCGACAGTCGCTCGAGCTCGTCGATCAGCTCCGGCGCAAGGCCCTTCTCGAGCTCCTCGATCGAGCTCTTGTGGATCTCCTTCAGCCTGGCCCGGCTCTTCTCGTCCAGTGGCGCGGCCCTGACCTCGTCCAGCAGCTGCTTGATCATGCTTCCGATCCGCATGACCTTGGCCGGCTGCTCGACCAGATCGGTGATCGACGGCCCACCCTCGCCGGCACCGCCGCCGCCCTCGCCCGGCCCGGCCGTGCCGGACACCGCCATCCCGTCCGGACCGACGATCACGACCTGCGGGGCTTCGTCCGGGTTGCCGTACTGCGGCTGCTCACTCATGGGACCTATCTTTCCCGGTACTACCCGATCCGTGCACCCCGGGTCCGGGCTTGCCGTCTACCCGGCTGCCGATCTACTCGATCCGGCGCACCATGGGTAGCCGGGACCGGGTGAAGATCCCGGCGATCAGCACGCCGAGCGCTGGAATCCCGATCATGACCGCGGCCAAGGTCGGCCACGGAATCAGCACCGGTCGTTCCAGGTCGGCGCCGAGCATGGAGATGGCAACGATCGCGCCTAGAACCGTGCCGAGACCGACTCCGAGCAGGCCGACCGTTCCGGCCTGGGCCATTGCCAGGAACCGCCGACGGCGCGGCTCGGCCCCCACGGCCAGCAGCGTCGCCTGGTCAGACCTGCCTTCGGCGTTGGCAAGTGCAACTGCGATCGCAGTGCCGACCAGCGTCACGAATGCGCAGGCGCCGGTGAGCACCGCCAGGACCAGCGCGTTGTCCGACCGGTAACCGCGCTCGACCCCGACCCATACGTCCGCGTCCGGGTACGCGTCGGCCAGCGCGTCGCTGAACGCACGCTCCTTCGATTTGGTCGGAGTACGACTGGTCGCGACGAGAGTCTGAGCCGGGACCGTGGTGAACCCAAGCCGATCAAGGGCCTGCGGCGGCAGGAGGATCCGCGGGAACGTCCAGTAGGCCGGCGTCTCGATCAGCACCGCGGGGATCAGGTGCTGCTCGATGCTGCCGGTGGCGCGTGCCGCGTCGGTCAGCATGCCTTCGTGCCATACCGCGACCTGGTCGTTGCCTACCACGGAGCAGTCCGTGCCGATCGCTTTCCCAGCCGCCAACGCCTGGGAGGCCTCGCCGGCGCGATCGCCGAACATCAGCCGGACCGTCTGCGGGTCACCCACCCCGACCGAACTGCCGCTCTTGGTGGCGTCGTGGGGGCAGCTTCCCGTTGTCTGGCCCGGCCATACCGGAAAGAGGTTCTCAACCCGACCGCGCTCCGCCGGGGCAGGTTGCGCCATGACGATCTGGGTCGGGACGACTTCCTGTGCCGGCAGCGTCTGCGCTGCGATCCGTTGGATCTCCGGTAGCGCGGGAGCAGTCAGCTCGACGTTGCCGTCCACGGCGACCTGCACCCAGCCGTGTGGTGTTGCCGGAGTGTACGAGCGTCGGCTGAAGTCGGAGTCGCCCAGCGTGTAGAAGGCAACCGCGACGGATCCCGCGACCGCTCCCATGATCGCCGCCACTGCCGGTCCGGTCCGGTGTCGATGCCGACCGGCGTCCCGTAGCCCCATCCGAGCCGAGAGCGGCAGCCGCCGCGCGGCTCGGGCTATGGTCGCGACCAAGGTGGGTGCTAGTAGGGCCAACCCGAGCGCGGCGATTGCGAAGGAGAACAGCAGCATGGCGATGTACTGAGCATCCGGCGGTGGTGGGATATTGGCGCCACCAAATCCGGCCACCGTCCCCTCTGCCGCCTCTGCCGACTGGGACGCGAGCTGCTCCAGGCGGTCTCGATATCCCTGGTTGGATCGGAGCCACAGCCAGGAGCCAAGTGCGGCCAGACCACCACCGAGCACGAACAGCGCCACCCCGATCCTCGGCCACCGCGCGGCCAGCGATGTCGCTCGGAACCGGCGGTTCAGCGCATCCAGGACCGGAAGCCGGGCCGTGGTAAACGCCGGGACTAGTGCGGCGGCGAGCCCGGCAAGCACGCCGACCCCGACCAACGGCAGCACCTCCAGCGGCCGGACGTCCAGCGGTCCCATCAGCGCACCGTTCACCCGCTCGAGCCACGGGCGGGCGAGGACAACGACCGCAACAACGAGCGGTAGCGCAGCGACTGAGCCGACCACCCCGGTTACCACACCCTGGGCGAGCACGATCCGCCGGATGTGCCGAGCCTCGCCACCTGCCGCCGCGACCAGGCCCAGATCGCGCACCTGTCGCCGAGCACCCACCGCGAACGCGGTACCGGCCAGCAGGCACACCTCGATCAGGCCGAAGCCGACGACGAGCGCGAGGATGGCGATGCCCCCGCCTTCGAGCCCCGAGCGGTGGGGCGACGGTGGCGGGTCCAGCATCTCGGCGCGCGGGGTCAGCACGACGCCGTCGTCCAGCAGATCCCGCTGGAGCACGAACGGGTCGGTCCCCTCCGGCAGGTCGACCAGGAACGCCCCAGTAGCCCTCGCTGCCGGGTCCGGTTCCTTGCCGGATCGACCGGTCCAGCCCGGAAGCCCGTACGCGGCCTCACAGGTCAGGCAGCCCGGCTCCACAACTGTTCCGACCAGAGTCACCGGCCGGAATCGGCTGGAGGTGAGCCGGTCGCCTGGGACGGCACCCAGGGCCTGCGCCGCCTCAGTGGTGAGAACCACCTCGTTCACCGCCTGCACCGAGCGCCCGCTGCGCAACCGCAGCAACCCGTCAGCCAGCGGCGAGGTCATCTCCAGCTCGAGCAACGACATGCGCAGGCTCTGCTCACCGTGAGCGAGCCTCGCTTGGGCGGTGTGCCTGGCGTTTTGGATCCCGGTGCTGCCGGGCGGTAGCAGCGTGGTGAGATCCACGCTGGTGGTCCGCTCGACATCGCAGCCGTTCGACGGGTAGGGAAGTCGGCCCTCGTAGTAGATCCCATCGACCCGCGGACAGTACGCGACCTCGAGATATGCATCCGCGGTCCCGATGATCCGACGCACCGACTCCGCGGCGGGTGGATCCGCCGTCCGGAACGTGACGTCGAGGAACGCCCCAACGAACACGGGCAACACAACCAGGACCGCGACCAGCGCGGTCCTCCCCCGATGCCGTCGCGCCTCCCGCCACGCGATCCTTAACGCCGGCCGCCATCCGCTGATGGCTCTACCTTCCTTTCGCACGGTGGTTCCCGGCAGGGAGCGCTTCGTTCGCTCGTCCCGCGAGGACTGTCATGAGACGGCGCCCCTGCCGG
>JAKEEW010000212.1 GCA_022616375.1 Sporichthyaceae bacterium | reverse complement strand
GTGACGGTGAGCTGGTATTTCGCCTTGGTCAACACGTACCGGCTGGCGTAGCCGCACCAGGAGGCGGTGCGCGGCGGCTTCCACCGGTCCGGGGTCAGGCTGCGCTTGTCCTGGTTGGCCACCCGGTCGACCGCGGCCAGGTTGGTGATGTCGTTGGCGAATGCGAGCCGCTGCTGGTCGGTCCAGGCGTACGCCCCGGACCGCCAAGCTGTGCCGAGGGCCACGATGTGATCGATCTCGATGCCGGACGCCCGCGACCGGTCGTACTCGATAATCTTCCCGGTATAAGGATCGTGCAGCGTGCCGGACAGCACCACGCACGGGTTGCGGGTGCCCATCCGCCGGTCGGCCAGATCACGCCGGAGCACGTCGTCCCTGGTGTCGCAGCCGTTTCGGCCGCCCGGAGTATCCACCTCGTCCGACCAGAACCGGCCGAACGCGTCCCGGCGATAGGAGTCCCAGTTGCTGGGCGCGGCCACCTTGATCGTCGCCAGCGCGGTCCTGGCCTGGCGCGCCTGCTCCGGGTCAGCGAGGGCCGGCGCGATCGGTTGCGGCGGCTGCGCCTGCCCCGCCCCGGGTGGGCGATCCGCAGGGCCGGCCGGCGGTGCCGCGGACGGTCCCGAGCCCGGATCCGACGACAGTCCCTGATCGGATCCCTCGCCCGGGCCGAGCTGCTGTACCCAGATCACCGCCGCGACGGTCAGCCCGGCGACCACCAGGACCCTGGTCAGCACGGTACGGGCGCGGGTCGGGCTCCCCACGCTTTCCAGCCTGAGCGCGGGTGCGACGGCGACGGATCACAGCCACCCGGCCGGCGTACCCGCACCGCCACCGGCCCGGCGCACCGCCGGGCCCGACCCGCCGCCACGAAGATCCGCGATCATGAGCCGGGGAGCGCGGCTACCGACCGAACGGTCGGGAGACCTGCCACACTGGCCAGGTGACCACCCGCCTTGCCGCCCCGGCCCGCGCCCGGCTGGTTCGCGGCCGTAGCGGCGAGCGCCGCCCGGCCTACGACCCGGACTCGCTACTCGACGTCGCCGTCACCGTGTTCAACGAGCGCGGCTACGACGGCACCAGCATGGAGCAGCTGGCCCGGATGGCCGGGATCTCCAAGTCATCGATCTACCACCACGTCGCCGGCAAGGAAGCGCTGCTGCGGGTCGCCCTGGACCGGGCGCTGGACGCGCTGTTCGCGGTATGCGAGGAGCCGGGCTCCACCACCGGGCCGGCGATCGACCGGCTGCGCTATGTGATCCACCGCTCGATCGAGGTCCTCGACCAGGAGCTGCCCTACGTCACGCTGCTGCTCCGGGTGCGCGGGAACACCCCGACCGAGCTTGCCGCGCTGGAGCGCCGCCGAGCCTTCGACCGGTTCGTCGCCAAGCTGGTGGCACGCGCCGCCGAGGACGGTGACCTGCGCGCCGAGCTCGATCCGGCACTGGCCACCCGGCTGATCTTCGGCATGATCAACTCGATTGCGGAGTGGTACCACCCCGGCGGCGAGCTCTCGGTCAAAGAGCTGGCCGACGGGGTGGTCAACCTCGTGCTCGGCGAATCGCACCAGCCGGGCTAGGCCGGTTCGGGGACTCGCCAGTTCGGGCGACTCGCCGCTTAGCCGCGGCGCTCCGGCTGGCGGCCGAGCTGCAGCAGCTGCGGCGTGGTCTGCAGGACAACTCCGAACCCAACCAGCATCAGTGCGATACCGCCGGCGATCGCGAACGGGAACGCGGCACCGGTCTCGGGCAGCTCGCCGGGCGGCTCGCTGGGCGATTCGGACGGGGTCGGGGCAGACGTCGTGGCCGGGTCGGTCGGAGTCTCCTCGGTGGCCAGGTCGGTCGGAGTCTGCTCCGTGGCCGGGTCGGTCGGAGTCTCCTCGGTGGCCGGGTCGGTCGGAGTCTGCT
>JAKEEW010000211.1 GCA_022616375.1 Sporichthyaceae bacterium | reverse complement strand
TCACGGCCTGCGACGCGGTGGCCAACGGCATCATCGCCGCGATCGAGATGCTCAAGGGACGTGGCGAGTCGATCAGCAAACCGCTCGTGGTGCGGCTGGACGGCAACAACGCCGAGGAGGGTCGGCGGATCCTCGACGAGGCCGAGCACGACGTCGTCGAGCTGGTGGACACGATGGACGGTGCCGCGCGGCGCGCGGCGGAGCTCGCGGCCGCCGCGAACTAGGGGAGCACAGCACATGTCGATCTTCCTCAACGAGCGAAGCAGGATCCTGGTCCAGGGCATGACCGGATCGGAGGGCACCAAGCACACCCGGCGCATGGTGCACTCCGGTAGCCAGGTCGTCGCCGGCGTCACGCCGGGCAAAGGCGGCCAGAGCGTGGACGGCATCCCGGTCTTCGACAGCGTCAAGGAGGCGGTGGACGCGACCGGGGCGGATGTCTCGGTGATGTTCGTGCCGCCGAAGTTCGCCAAGGCCGCGGTCATCGAGGCGGTCGATGCCGCGGTGCCGCTGTGCGTGGTCATCACCGAAGGCATTCCGGTGCACGACACCGCCGCGTTCTTCAGCTATGCGCAGGCCGGCGGCGGCACCCGAATCGTCGGTCCGAACTGCCCCGGCGTGATCAGCCCGGGCAAGTCCAACGCCGGCATCATCCCGTCCGACATCACCAAGCCCGGCCGGATCGGGCTGGTGAGCAAGTCCGGCACGCTGACCTACCAGATGATGTACGAGCTGCGCGACATCGGCTTCTCCAGCTGCGTCGGGATCGGCGGCGACCCGGTCATCGGCACCACCCACATCGACTGCCTGGCCGCGTTCCAAGCCGACCCGGACACCGACGCCGTGGTGCTGATCGGCGAGATCGGCGGTGACGCCGAGGAACGCGCGGCCGACTACATCAAGGCGAACGTGACCAAGCCGGTGGTCGGCTACGTCGCGGGCTTCACCGCGCCGGAGGGGAAGACCATGGGCCACGCCGGTGCGATCGTGTCCGGGTCGGCCGGCACCGCGCAGGCCAAGCAGGAAGCCCTCGAGGCAGTCGGTGTCCAGGTTGGGAAGACGCCAAGTGAGACGGCTCGGCTGATGCGCGAGCTCATGCGTGGGATCCGTCACTAGCTAGCATGGGCTGAATGTCAGCACCCGCGGCTGACCGGAGCATCGCCGGCCGTTACACCCTCGACTACGTGCTTGGCCGTGGCGGGATGGGGGTGGTCTGGCGCGCCATTGACACGTTGCTCGACCGGCCGGTCGCGGTGAAGGAAATCGAGCTGCCCGACGAAGACCAGGACGCGCTGCGTGGCCGGGCGTTACGCGAGGCCAGGGTGGTCGCCCGGCTCAACCATCCGAACGTGGTCACGCTGTTCGACGTGGTGGAGGATGCCGGCCGGCTGTTCCTGGTGATGGAGCTGGTCGAGGCGATGACGCTGCGCGACATCGTGCGCGGCAGCGGCCCGGGAGCGCCGTTGCGCGTGGCCACGGTCGGGCTCGAGCTGCTGGACGCGCTGGTCGCCGCGCACCGGGCCGGTATCGTGCACCGCGACGTCAAGCCGCGCAATGTCATGGTGGCCGCATCCGGGCGGGTCAAGCTCGCCGACTTCGGCATCGCGTCATTGCAAGAGGACACCCAGCGAACCCGGACCGGCCCGGTGGGGTCGGTCCCGTTCATGGCTCCGGAGCAGGCCGAAGGCCGGCGCAGCGGGCCGGCGACCGACCTGTGGGGGCTGGGCGTGACGCTGTACTACGCGGTCGAAGGGGTCCCGCCGTTCGGTGAAGACGGCACGGTGGCAACCTTGCACGCGATCGTGACCACCGATCCGCGCCGCCCGGAACGGGCCGGGCCGCTGACTCCGATCCTGGCCGGACTGCTGGCCAAGCAGCCCGAGCACCGGACCACCGCGGACGAGCTGCGTGAGCAGCTGCTCGGAGTGATCCACAACCCGGGCGATCCGACCGTGTTCCAGCCCGGGCCGGCGTCTGGCGGATCCGCGGCACCGCGGCCGGGGAGCTGGCCGGTCGGCCCCGGTACCGGCCCCAGCGCCGGCCCCGGACCCGGCCCCAACGCCGGCCCCGGACCTGGCCCCAACGCCGGGCCCGGGTCCACCGCGGCGACCCGCCCGATTCCGGGCGAGCCGGCCACGCTGGCCCAGACCCGGCAGTACACCGCGTCCGCGCCGTCCGCCACCCGACCCACGCAGGCTCGCCAGCCGGCATCGGTGCCGGGCCGACCGGTGCTGGTGTCGAACGCGAAGCGGCCGCGCCGGCGACGCCGCCGGTTACTCCTGGTCGCCGGCGGGATCGTGGTGGGGTTGCTGGCACTCAACGCGAGAGACGACCCAAACCAACCCGGCAACCAGACACCCGGGATCGGTGATCCGGTTCGGGATGGCAACTTCGAGTTCGTGGTGACCTCGGTGGACTGCGGTCAGGACACGATCGGCCCGGTGCTGTTCGAGCAGACCGCTCAAGGCCAGTTCTGCGTGGTCAACCTGACCGTCGAGAATGTGAAGAACGAAGCCCGTACGTTCCTACTCAGCGAGCAGAAGCTGCTGGTTGGGGACCAGGAGTTCACCGCCAGCGTGGTCGCCACGATGGCGGCCAACGGCTCGGCGGCGCTGATCAGCGACACGCTCAACCCGGAGGATCGCACCGACGGCGCGCTCGTGTTCGACCTGCCGGAGTCGGCCAGCCCGGACCGGCTGGAATTGCACGACGGCCTGTTCAGCGGCGGGGTCCGGGTCCGGGTCGAACCGACCTAAGCCGCCCGGCGCCACCCCTTGCCGCCCCCGGCCCGCGCTACGGCAGGTAGATCTCCTTGATCTCGGTGACCTCGCCGGACTGCGGGTCGTACCGCAACGTGATCAGCATGTCGTCGCCCTCGCCGCTGTTGATGTAGTCGTACAGCTGCTGCTGATCGATCTCCTGCTCCGCCGGGTCGCCGGTGAGCCGCTGGCTGCCGATCACGGTCACGTCGGCACTGACCACCCGTTCCCGCAGCCGCTTGTTCACGTTGCTGATGAAGTAGTCGAGCGGCTCCCCGCCCTGATCCTCCCAGCGCTGCCTGGCCTCCTCGCCGGTGAAGAAGTCGACTCGGTCGAAGGACAGCACCGGAAGGCCGTCCGTGCTCTCCACCGCGGTGATGAACCCGTAGTCCGGATTGCGAAGGTCGCTCGGCGGTGCGGTCGGCGGCTCGGAGGTCTCGTCCGGCTCGGATTCGGTCGGCGAGGCGGTCGTGGTGTTGGCCGCCGGGCCGGTCTGTGGTGACCCGCCGCCACCGCCGGTAAGCACCGCCAAGAGCATGCCGAACAGCACGCCCATGGCAGCCGTCGCGCCAAGGGCCAGGAGCACCTTGCGATCCCGCCACAGCATGGCTGCCTCTTTCCTCGACTGTCATGTCGCTGCCCGGCTCGCGGGTGCTTGGCCTGCGAGCATGGAAACGTGGTCTTGCTACCCGCCCGTGCCCGCCCCGCAACCCCCAAGCCTGGATCGGCCAGTGCCCGCACGCTGCTGGTGACCGGTGCGAGCGCTTCGGTATGGGCAGCCGGGGCAGGCATCCTGGTCGGTACCGTACTTGCCATCGCAACCTGGGCGGTAGGGGGCGCTAGCGGTGCAGATGCGGTCGCGGCTGCCCGGTTCGGGGCGCTGCTGTGGCTGCTGAGCCAGCACGCCGGCATTGAGGTCGGCGCCGGATATGTCGGGCTGGTGCCGCTCGGGCTGGCGGCGCTACCGCTGTTGCTGTGCTTGCGGGTGCTGCGTACGGCCATGCGCGGCTTTGCCGAGCGGGAACCCAGCTCCGCGGTGCTGCTCTACCTGTCGTTCGTCACCGGGTATGCCGGGCTGGCCGCCGGGGCGGCGGTCGCGCTGGGTGCGCTCGGCGGTGCGGCCCGGCCGGTGTGGTGGCAGGCCGGCGTCGGCGCGGCCGCGGTGGCTGCGCTCGGCGGAGGGCTCGGCGCCGCCCGGTTCCTCGCCGCGCCGGCTCGTGCCCTCGGCGTGGCGCTGGCCCGGCCGGTGCTCGACCGGGCGACCTGGCTGACCCCGGGGCGGATCGTCGCGGTGCTCGGTGGCAGCCTGGCCGCGGTTTGCACGTTGGTCGCCGGAAGCAGCCTGCTGCTCGCGCTCGGCCTGGCCAGCGGTCTGGACCAGCTGGTCGACCTGTCCAGCGCGCTGGCTGGTGGGCAGCTGAAGTCCGGCGCGCCGATCTTGGTGGCATCGGTACTGCTTCTGCCCAACGCGGTGCTGTGGGCCATGGCCTACGCGCTCGGCCCCGGCTTCGCGGTCGGGGTGGGCACCTCGGTCACGCCGGCCGCGGTCGAGCTGTCCACCGTTCCGGCAGTCCCGGTGCTGGCCGCGCTGCCGACCGGTGCG
>JAKEEW010000210.1 GCA_022616375.1 Sporichthyaceae bacterium | reverse complement strand
TTCAGCCGGTATCACCGCATGGTCGGGAACCGGGTGCTGATGGTCAGCGGCACCGATGAGCACGGCACCCCGATCTTGGTCGCGGCCGACCAGGAGGGCATGACCCCGCGCGAGCTCGCGGACAAGTACAGCCGGCTGATCGCCGAGGATCTGCGCTCGCTCGGGCTGACCTACGACCTGTTCACCCGGACCACGACGCGCAACCACTACGCGGTCGCCCAGGAGATCTTCAAGGGTCTGTACGACAACGGCTACGTGTTCCCGAAGACCACGCTTGGCGCGATCTCGCCGTCCACCGGGCGAACCCTGCCGGACCGGTACATCGAGGGCACCTGTCCGATCTGCGGCTACGACAGCGCCCGCGGCGACCAGTGCGACAACTGCGGCAACCAGCTGGACCCGACCGACTTGATCAACCCACGGTCCCGGATCGACGGGGAGACCCCGAAGTTCGTCGAGACCGAGCACTTCTTCCTCGACCTGCCCGCGTTCGCCGACGCGCTGGGCAGCTGGCTGCAGTCCAAGTCCGGACAGTGGCGGCCCAACGTGCTGAAGTTCTCCCTCAACCTGGTGGACGAGCTACAGCCCAGGGCGATCACCCGCGACCTGGACTGGGGCGTGCCGATCCCGCTCCCCGAATGGCGGGACCGCCCGGACAAGCGGCTCTACGTCTGGTTCGACGCGGTGATCGGCTACCTCTCGGCGAGCATCGAGTGGGCCGCGCGCTCCGGCGACCCGGATGCCTGGCGGGCCTGGTGGCAGAACGAAGACGCGGCCGGCTACTACTTCATGGGCAAGGACAACGTCGTCTTCCACTCGGTGATCTGGCCGTCGCTGCTGCTCGGCTACTCCGGCCGCGGATCGCGCAACGGCACCCCGGGCTCGCTCGGCACGCTCAACCTGCCAAGCGAGGTGGTGTCCAGCGAGTACCTGACCATGGAGGGCCGCAAGTTCTCCTCGTCCCGCGCGGTCGTGATCTACGTCAGGGACTTCCTGGCCCGCTACGACGCCGACGCGTTGCGCCACTACCTCGCGGTGGCCGGGCCGGAGACCTCGGACACCGACTTTACCTGGGCGGAGTTCCTGCGCCGTAACAACGATGAGCTGGTGGCCGGCTGGGGCAACCTGGTCAACCGGTCGATCTCGATGGCGGCCAAGAACTTCGGCACCATCCCAACCCCGGGCGAACTCACCGTGGCCGACCAGGAGCTGCTCGAGGCCACCCGGGCCGGGTTCGGCTCGGTGGGCGAGCTGCTCGCCGGGTCCCGGCAGAAGGCCGCCATCACCGAGGCGATGCGGGTCGTCTCGCTGGCCAACAAGTACCTGTCCGACCAGGCGCCGTGGAAGCTCAAGGAGACCGACAAGGATCGGATGGGCACGATCCTGCACACCGCGCTGCAGGCCGTGGACGACTGCAAGGCGCTGCTGACCCCGTTCCTGCCGCACTCCAGCGATGCCGTGCACCGGCTGCTCGGCAACGACGGGACCTGGTCGGCAATGCCCGAGCTGCGCGGGGTGGATGAGGCGGGCGGGCCGTCCTACGGCGTGCTCACCGGTGATTACACGACGGCCGAGGCACGCTGGGAGCGCCGGCCGATCGCCGCCGGCCGGCCGCTGCAGCTGCCCACTCCGGTGTTCAAGAAGCTGGATCCGTCCATCGTCGACGAGGAACTCGATCGGCTGGCCGGCGGAGACCAAGGCTAGCTCGCATGCCTGCCCGCAACCGTCGGGATGGGCAGCCCCGCGCCGAGCCGCCCGCCCCGCCGGCCCCTGACCCGCTGCCGGTCCCGGTCGCGGACAGCCACACCCATCTTGATCTTCAGGACGGCGACCCGGTCGCGGCGATCGCGGCCGCGGCGGCGGTCGGGGTCAGCCCACTGGTCCAGGTCGGGGTGGATGTCGCGTCGTCCCGCTGGGGAGCCGAGCTGGCATCCGCGCATGCCGGGGTCGTGGCCACGGTGGCGCTGCATCCGAACGAGGCACCGCGGATCGTCGCCGGAGATGCCGATGGATGGAGCGCCGACCCCGGCCGGGCGCCAGCCGGGGAGGCCGGCCTGGACGCGGCGCTGGCCGAGATCGACGCGCTGGCCGGGCTGCCGCAGGTCCGCGGGATCGGGGAGACCGGGCTCGACTACTACCGCACCGGACCGGAGGGCCGCCCAGCGCAGGAGCGGTCGTTCCTGGCCCACTTGGAGATCGCCAAGCGGCACCGCAAGGCGCTGGTCATCCACGACCGGGACGCGCACGCCGACGTCCTGCGTATGCTCGCCGAAGCGGGTGCACCTGAGCTCGTGGTTTTTCACTGTTTTTCCGGGGACGCGGATCTTGCCGCGGAGTGCGCCGAGCACGGCTACTACATGTCCTTCGCGGGCAACATCACGTTCCGCAACGCAGATCCACTGCGGGCCGCACTGGCGGTGGCACCGCTGGAATTGCTGCTGGTCGAGACCGATGCCCCGTTCCTCACCCCGGCGCCGTACCGGGGCCGGCCGAACGCGCCGTACCTGATCCCGTGGACGGTTCGGGCGGTGGCCGAGAGCAAAGGTGTAACCGAGGAGAAACTGTGCGTGGCGCTGGCCAGCAACGCTCGGCTCGTGTTCGGGCTTGACCCTGTGTCGTGATTGCCTTGCCTAGCCGAGTTCGCTAGCGTGCGTGGACTGTTGGCCGGGGTCGGGCGATCCCGGGTGACGCGGGGGAGGCGTCGCCAGCAGCTAGCCGGCGGCGTGCCCCTCCCTCCGCGGCCCGGACCAGGATCCCCCGTGCTCGGGTAGTCCGAGATCTGGAGCACCGTGCGGTTCCCCCTCAAGCTGGCGCTACAGATCACGGTCATGACCGGTCTCGTCGGCGGCACCACTGCCTTCGTGAGCCTGGACAAGACCGTGGTGTTGTCTGTTGACGGCGAAGCACGGCTGGTGCACAGCTTCGCGACGACGGTTCGCGGTGTGCTCGACGCGCACGACATCCGCGTCGGATCGCACGACGTCGTCGGTCCGGGGCTGGCGTCCCAGGTCGCCGACGGGACCCACATCTCGATCCGGTACGGCCGCGAGGTCACGGTCACCGTCAACGGCGAACGGCGGCAGGTCTGGATGACCGCGACCAACGTGGCCGAGGCGCTGGAACAGCTGAAGGTGCGCGACGAGAACGCGTTCGTGTCGGTGTCCAGGTCCGCCCCGATCGGGCGGGAGGGGCTCGAGTTCCAGGTCAGGCTGCCGCGCAGGATCAGCGTCACGGTGGAGAAGGAAGACCCGATCAAGTTCGTGACCACCGCGGGCACGGTCGGCGAGGCGTTGCTCGAGGCCGGGGTCGCGGTGTCCGAGAAGGACTACGTCACACCCGCATTCGACAGCTTCCCGAAGGAAGGCGCGAAGATCCGGGTCTACCGGATCACCGGCAAGGTGGAGAGCAGGAACGAGGTCATCCACCGGAAGGTGAAGCGGGTCAACGACTCGTCGATCTACGAAGGCCTGGTCAAGGTAAGCAAGAGCGGCCGGGACGGCACCGCCGAGGTCACCTACGAGTACGTCCAAAAGGACGGCAAGTGGGTGATCAAGCGTGAGCTGTCCAGGACCACGGTGAAACGACCGGTCGACCGGGTGATCCGGGTCGGCACCGGATCGTGGCCGAAGACCGGGGCCGAGCACCTGAACTGGGAGGCATTGGCGGACTGCGAGTCCACCGGCAACCCGCGGGCGGTGAACCCGAACGGGCACTACGGGCTCTACCAGTTCAGCCTCAGCACGTGGGCGTCGGTGGGTGGCACCGGCAACCCGATCGACGCGCATCCGGCCGAGCAGACCTATCGTGCTCAGGTGCTGTACATGCGTGCCGGCGCCGGTCAGTGGACCTGCGGAAGCCGCCTGTTCAGCTAGGCCCCGCGGCGCGTGCCCTAGTCTCCCGGTGTGAGCGAGAGCACCTCGGCCGCGGCCTTGCTGGGCCCGGCCGAGGTCCGCCGGTTGGCCGCCGCGCTGGGCATCCGGCCGACCAAGCAGCTCGGGCAGAACTTCGTCATCGATCCGAACACGGTCCGCCGGATCGTGCGGTCGGCGCAGCTGCGCCCCGATGACGTGGTCGTCGAGGTGGGTCCCGGACTCGGCTCGCTGACCCTGGCGTTGCTGCCCGAGGTGGCCCGGGTCGTCGCGGTCGAGGTGGACCCGGTGCTCGCCGCCGCGCTGCCCGGCACCGTGGCCGACCGCGCCCCGGCACTGGCCGGGCGGCTCGCGGTGGTGCGAGCGGACGCGCTGGCGGTGACCGCGCTGCCCGGCCCGGCGCCGACCGCGATGGTGGCCAACCTGCCCTACAACGTGGCGGTTCCGGTGCTGCTGCATCTGCTCGCCGGCTTCGAGTCGCTGCAGCGGGTGCTGGTCATGGTGCAGGCCGAGGTAGCCGACCGGTTGGCCGCCCGGCCCGGATCCCGGACCTACGGCGCACCGTCGGTGAAGGCGCGCTGGTATTGCGAGGTGCGCCGGGCCGGGGCGATCGGCCGCTCGGTGTTCTGGCCGGCGCCGAACGTGGACTCCGGGCTGGTCGCCATGGTCCGGCGCTCGCCACCGGCGACGGCCGCATCCCGCGAGCAGGTGTTTGCCGTGATCGACGCCGCGTTCGGGCAGCGCCGCAAGATGCTGCGCTCGGCACTGGCCGGGCTGGCCGGCTCGACCGCCGCGGCCGAGGCTGCCCTGAGCGCTGCCGGGGTCGACCCGACCGCCCGCGGCGAGGCACTCGACGTGGATCAGTTCGCCCGAATCGCCGCGCGCCTCTTCGCCTGACCAACCGACCCTTTCGCACGAGGCGGGCTCGTGGACCGTTTGTCGGGAGCCCGCCTCGTGCGGATTGCAACCCAACTGGGTTACTAATCCGTTTTCGTTCGGGTGTTGCTAATCCGTCACCCCTAGACGCTAAGATCCCGTCCGCCAGCGACAGCTGGCCTTTCTTTCACGGGGGTGAAACCCAATGCGCCATTCCACGAAGCGACGTGCCCTGCTCGCGTTAGCCGGGCTCGTCGCGACGCTCGGCATCGGCATCCCGGCCGCGGCCGCACAGGCCACCGGGATCAGCGGAACCGTGACGGCCGAAGACACCGGGCAACCACTGTCCGGAGTCTGTGTCAACGCCTGGACCGCGGACGCGTTCGCCGAGTCGGCCTGCACCGACGATGCCGGGTTCTACCAGTTCGGCGCGCTCACTGACGGGGTCGACTACTTCCTTCAGGTGGACCGCTTCGGTACCTACCTCGGCGAGTGGGCGTTCGACAAGCGCACGCTGGAGACCGCCGACCCAGTGACCGCACCCGCCACGTGGACTTCGTCCTGACGCCGGGCGTGGCGATCGATGGCGTGGTGACCGACGAAGGCACCGGCGATCCGGTGCCGGACACGTGCATCAGCGCCTACGACCCGTCGTTCGCGTTCGCGAGCGCCACGTGCACCGATCAGGACGGCCACTACGTCCTGGACGGCCTCGAGTCCGGCGTCGACTACCGGCTCGAGGTGCTCCCGCCCGGTTCGGACCTGGTCGGCGAGTGGGCCTTCCACAAGACCTCCTTCGAGGACGCGGATCCGGTGACGGCGCCGGCCACCGTCAACATCCCGTTGCGGCACGGCGACCGGATCGACGGCACGGTGACCGGAGACGACACCGGCGAGCCGATCGAGGGCATCTGCGTGCGGGCGTTCTTCGCAGTCGACGGCGGCTTCGCCGACATCGACTGCACCAACGCCGAGGGCAAATACGCGCTCGGGGTCGCACCCGGGTTCGAGTATCGGGTCGAGGCCGACGGCAACGAGAACTACGCCGGCGGGTGGGCGTTCGACAAGGCGTCCGAGGAAGAGGCCGACCTGGTCACCTCGCCGGCAGTGGTGAACTTCGGACTGGCCAGGCTCGGCCAGTTCACCGGCACGCTCACCATGCCGGACGGGACCCCGGCTGCCTTCGCCACCGTCTCGTTCTGGGACGCGAACACCGAAGGCGACTTCGTCGACTCGGTCAGCACCGACGAGGCCGGCCAGTGGTCGATCGCCATCCGGCCGGGCGACTACAAGATCCAGGCTTCGGCCGAGCCGTTCATCCGGTGGGCCCTCGATGCCCCGACCGAGGCCACCGCGGACGTATTCAGCCTCGATGCCGGCGAGGTCCTGACCGTGGACATGCAATTCCCACCGCTGGCCACGATCCAGGGGCGGGTGACCGAGGCCGGAACGAGCAACCCGATCGCCGGCATCTGCGTCCGGCTGTTCGCCCCCGATGGCACCAACCCGGGCGAGGACTGCACCGGCGCGGATGGTCGCTACTCCGTCAATGCACCCGAGGGGAGCTACGCGATCCGCTTCCACAGCGCCGACGGCAAGTGGGTGACCGAGTGGCACCGTAACGTGCTGCGCGAACAGGACGCCGAACTGGTGCCGGTCGGCTCCGGTGCGGTCGTCAAGGTCAACGCCGGGCTCAAGCGCGGCGGCAAGATCACGGGTCGGTTGGTCGACCCGGCCACCGATGCGCCGCTGGCCGACCTGTGCGTCACGGCCGTGCATCCGCAGACTCTCGACCCCGTCGAGAGCATGGTGGGTGGCTGCAGCGACGCCGAGGGCCGCTACACCATCAGCGGGCTGCCCGCCGGCAAGGTGCTGCTGCGCACCCCGGGTGACCGGGAGCTGCGGCCGGAGGCGTGGGCGCCTGGTGTGCCGACCGCGAGCTCGGCGACGAAGTACGTCATCGTCTCCGGTGCGACTACTCATGCCGGCAAGTTCAGGGTTCCGATCGGTGGGATCGTGCGTGGCCGGGTGACCAACGCGGCCGGCGAGCCGCTGGCCGGAATCGTGTTCATCCCGACCGGGGAGCACGACCGCTCCGGTGGCGACGTCCGCACTGCGGTCACCAACGCCAACGGCGAGTATCAGCTGGACGGTCTGAGCCTGGCCCCGTTTTGTACCCGGGGTGTTCGATCCGGCCGAGAACTACGGCTGGCAATGGTCCGGCGGGGTGGCCGATCCCGCCGACGCGACTCCGGTCGTCCTGCAGAGTGGCCAGACCACCACGCTGGACTTCGTGCTGGCCCCGGCGGCCGTGCTGGTCGTCAACGTGGTCGACGAGAACGGTGACCCACTGCCGATCGAGGACGGACTCGACCTCTCGGTGCTCGCCAGGGTCAACCAGCTCGAGATCGGCTCCGGCTTCGCGTTCGGCGGCGCGTCGACGATCACGATCCGCGGCCTGCCCGGCGCACCGGTGCTGCTCAAGGTGTTCGGCGAGGAGATCTGGTACGACCGGGCGACCTCGGAGGCGACCGCAACCTTGATCAACCTGACCGCGGGCCAGACCACGGAGGTCAACTTCACCCTGCCCGCCGGGTAAGCCGGCGGGCGACCACGGTGGGCTTCCGGCGAGCTAGGCCGGGAGCCCACCTCGGCGTTTCGGCGACGACCAGCGCATAGCATCGTCACGGCCCGGTCGTCCGGCCGTGGCCGCCGGGTTGGACTTACTGAGGAGGGCCGGGACCGTGTCGCTCGCCGCGCCGTCGATCACCGTGCGGGCGCCGGCGAAGGTCAACCTGCAGCTCGCGGTCGGCCCGGCCGGCGGCGACGGCTACCACGAGCTGGTCAGCGTGTTTCACGCCGTGTCGCTGTTTGACGAGGTCACCGCGACCGCGGCGGACGAGATCAGCGTCACCGTGAGTGGCGAGTCCGCGGCCGAGGTGCCGACCGACCAGTCCAACCTCGCAGCCCGGGCCGCGGCGGCGCTGGCCGCGGCCTCGCCGGCCGCGGCGGCCGATCCGGCGCTGGGCGTCGCGCTGCACATCCGCAAGGGCATTCCGGTTGCCGGTGGGATGGCCGGTGGTAGTGCCGACGCGGCTGCGGCCCTGGTCGCGTGCAACGAGCTGTGGGGGCTCAATCTGGGCCGGGCCGCATTGGTCGAGATCGCTGCCGATCTGGGGGCTGACGTGCCGTTTGCGCTGCTCGGCGGCACCGCGGTTGGCGTCGGCCGGGGTGACCGGCTTACTCCGGCGCTGGTCAGGGGGACCTACCACTGGGTCTTCGCGCTGGCTGAGGACGGTTTGTCCACCCCTGCGGTCTATGCCGAATACGACCGGCTTCGAGACCAGGCCGGTACGTCGGAACCTGCTCCGCAGGCGTCCGACGACTTGATGATCGCGCTGCGCAACGGTGACCCCAAGGCGCTCGGCAAGGCGCTGACCAACGACCTCGAGCCGGCCGCGGTCGGGCTGCGCCCGCATCTGCGGCTCACCCTGCAGACCGGGCTCGAGCACGGCGCACTCGGGGGGATCGTGTGCGGTTCCGGGCCGACCTGCGCGTTCCTGGTCACCGACGCCGAGCGCGCGCTGGATCTGGCGGTGACGCTGAGCGCGGCCGGGGTGTGCCGGACGGTACGCCGGGCCACCGGTCCGGTGCCGGGGCCAAAGGTATTCGTGCCGGAGCGCCCGTCGCGCTAGTTCCGGTCCGGCGCCGGCGCCGCTGGCGGGTTGTCGAAGGGCGCGACCAGGCTGCGCAGCACCGCCGCGAGCTCGTCCCGCTGCTCAGCCGATAGGTCGGCGAGTAGCGCCCGCTCCCGGTCGAGCAGATCGGCGAGCGCGGCATCCGCCCGCTCCCGGCCATGCCCGGTCAGCCGGACCAGCACGCCGCGCCGATCGCCCGGATCCGGCAGCCGGCGGACCAACCCGCGGGCGGCCAGCCGGTCGACCCGGTTGGTCATGGTGCCGGACGTCACCAGCGTCTGGGTGATCAGCTGGCCGGGGGAGAGCTGGTAGGGCTCGCCGGCCCGGCGCAGCGCCGCCAGCACGTCGAACTCCCACACCTCGAGGTCGTGCTCGGCGAACGCGGTGCGCCTGGCCCGATCCAGATGCCGGGCCAGCCGGGTGATCCGGCTGAACACCTCGAGCGGGCCGACATCGAGGTCGGGCCGCTCGTGCCGCCAGGCGGCGACCAGCTTGTCGACCTCGTCGGTGGTGACGGCGGTCCGGTCCATGGGCGTCGAGTGTACCGCCTCGACGCCGAGTCTCTTGACATCAAGAGACACTGCCTGCCAGGCTTACCGCGCTAGATATCTCGACGTCAAGACACTGGTGCGCGGCCTGGTGCGGTCGTGACCAGGAGGGAAGCTGTGATGGTGACGAAGGTCAGTTGGGACCCGAGCCAGTACCTGAAGTACGCCGACGAGCGCGGCCGCCCGTTCGTGGAGCTGCTCGACCGGATCGGCGCCACCGACCCGCGCGACGTCGTCGATCTCGGGTGCGGCCCGGGCAACCTGACCGAGCTGCTGCTCCGGCGCTGGCCGGACGCGACCGTGGTCGGCATCGACAGCTCGACCGAGATGATCGAGCGAGCCGGGTCGGTCGCGGTGCCGGGCCGGCTGGACTTCCGGATCGGGGATCTGCGCGACTGGCAGCCGGACCGGCCGGTCGACGTGCTGATCTCCAACGCCACGCTGCAATGGCTGCCCGACCACGCGGCGCTGATCCCGCGACTGGCCGGGACGGTCCGCCCGGGCGGCTGGCTGGCGTTCCAGGTCCCGGGCAACCACCATGAGCCGAGTCACCGGATCCTGCGCGAGCTGGCCGGCGAGCCGCGCTGGCAGGCGGTGCTGGCTCCGGTCGGGCTTGGACCCGACCAGTTGCGCCGCCCACCGGTGCTGCCGGCATCGGGGTACCTCGAGCTGCTCGGCGATCTGGGCTGGCAGCTGGACGCCTGGGAGACCACCTACCTGCACGTGCTACCCGGCCCTGATCCGGTGTACGAGTGGATCAGTGGAACCGGTGCCCGCCCGGTGCTCGACGCGCTGCGGGACGCGGCCGCTGATCGCGACGAGTTCGTAGCCGAGTACCAGCGCCGGCTGCGCGTCGCGTACCCGGCCCGGTCGTACGGCACCGTGCTGCCGTTCCGGCGGATCTTCGTGGTAGCCCGGCGGCCGGCATGAGCTGGACCATCCATCACGTGCAGCTGTCCTGCCCGGCCGGCTCGCAGCCGCGGCTGCGGCAGTTCTACGCCGGGGTGCTCGGCCTGACCGAGATCCCGAAGCCGGCCGAGCTGGCCGCCCGCGGTGGGGCCTGGTTCCGATCCGGGTCGGTCGAGCTTCACCTCGGCGTCGAGGCCGAGTTCCGCCCGGCCCGCAAGGCGCACCCGGCCCTGCAGCTGGCCGACCCCGCCGAACTCGAGGCGCTGGCCGACCGGCTGGCCGCGGCCGGGCCGCCGGTCGGCTGGGACGGTGCGCTGCCCGGCTACCACCGCTTCCACACCGCCGATCCGGTCGGCAACCGGATCGAGCTGCTCGCGCCGATCAATCGGTAGGAGCCGCCCGAGCTGGTCAGTTAGGGTTCGGGAATGGCCAATCCACCAGCTGATCTCGAGGTTGCCGCCGGCGGAGTCGGCGGCGGCGCGCGATCGGTGCGGTCGGCCGGGGCCGCCGGTGCCGGCATCGGAGCGCGGATCGACCCGCGCTGGCAGCGCCTGATCCGGCTGGGGTTCCTGGCGCTGGCGGTCGGGCTCGGCGGGCTCGCCGTGCTCAGCCGGTGGGAGCAGGTCAAGGCCAGTCTCGGCGAGCTCGGCCTCGGTGCCCTCGGGTTCTCCTTCGCCGTGGCGATCACCGGCAGCGCCGCGTCCATGCTGGTCTGGCGCGCGCTGCTGGCCGACCTGGGCTCGGACCTTCCGGTGCGGCCGGCCGCCAAGGTGTTCTTCGTGGGACAGCTCGGCAAGTACGTCCCCGGTGCGATCTGGCCAATGGTGGCCCAGATGGAGCTGGGTCGCCGGCTCGGGCTGCCGCGCCGGCGCTCGGCGGCCGCGTTCGTGCTGACCATGCTGGTGGTGTTCGCGTCGGCGCTGTTCGTCGCATCGGCCGCGTTGCCGTTACTCGGCCGCGACGAGACCGCCGGGTATCGCTGGCTGCTCGTGCTCACCCCGCTGATCGCCGGGCTGCTGCATCCCCGGGTGATCAACCGGCTGCTTGGCCTGTTCTTCCGGTTGCTGCGCCGCGAGCCGCTGGAGCGCCCGCTGTCTGGTCGTGGGGTGATCCGGGCGTTCGGCTGGGCGCTGGTGGCCTGGGCCTGCTTCGGGCTGCACATCGCCGTGCTGGTCACCGAGCTCGACGTCCCGGTGGCCAGGGCGCTGCCGCTGGCGATCGGTGCGTTCGCGATCGCCTGGTGCGCCGGCCCGGTTGTGATGATCGCGCCGGCCGGGGCCGGGGTGCGCGAGCTCGCCCTGGTCGCGCTGCTCGCTCCGGTGCTGGATCCGGCTGGTGCGCTGGTGGTGGCGCTGGCGTCCCGGCTGTTCCTCACGGTGGCCGACGTGCTGCTGGCCGGGCTGGCCGCGCTCGCCGCGATCCGCCGGCCGGCGGCGGTCGTTCCGGCTGGGTAGGGCGGGGGCGGTACGAACCGGTCGGGAATCGACGACACCCGTCGGGGATTCCGGGATTCCCGACGCGCGGACCGGTACGACCCTCCGCTCGGCGTGTTGCGGCCGGTCCGGCGTAAGCTAACCGTTCGTCGTTCAAACAGTCGCTGACATCAAGGAGCCGTCAGTCATGGCGCCCCGCGTGCTCGTCGACGCGACCGCGGTGCCCGCCGATCGTGGGGGACTCGGTCGGTACGTAGACGGGCTGATCGCCGCCCTGGCCAGCGCCGGGGCGGACCTCGCCGTCGTCTGCCAGCGAGCCGACGCGGAGCGCTGTTCCCGGCTCGCCCCGCAGGCCCGGGTGGTCGCCGGCCCAGCCGCCATCTCGCACCGCTCGGCCCGGCTGGCCTGGGAGCAGGCCGGCCTACCGCTGCTGGCCAACCAGCTCGGGGCCGAGGTCATCCACGAGCCGTACTACACGATGCCGTTGCGGGCCAGTCAGCCAGTCGTCGTGACAATTCATGACGTGACCGTGTTCTCCGCGCCGGAGATTCATGCCCCGGTTCGCGGCGGGTTCTACCGGTCTGCAGTGCGCACCTCGCTGCATCGGGCGGCCCGCTGCCTGGTGCCGTCGCAGGCCACCAGGGACGAGCTGGTCCGGGTGCTCGGCGCCGACCCGGACCGGATCGACGTCGCCTACCACGGCGTCGACACGGTCGCCTTCCACCGCCCCGACGAGCAGGAACGGCGCCGGGTCTCCGACCGCCTTGGTCTGCACGGTCTGCCCTACGTCGCGTTCCTCGGCGAGATCACCCCGCGCAAGAACGTCTCCGCTCTGGTGCGTGGCTGGGCGACGGCGGTTAGCGACCTGGACCAGCCACCCGCCCTGGTGCTGGCCGGCTACCCGGGCTGGGACGGCGAGGTAGACCGTGCGGTCGCCGAGGTGCCCTCGCACCTGCGCGTGGTCCGGCCGGGCTACCTGCGCCCCACCGACCTGTCCGGCTACCTCGGCGGTGCTCTGGTGGTCGGATACCCGTCGCAGTCCGAGGGCTTCGGGCTCCCGGTGCTGGAGGCGATGGCCTGCGGCGCACCGGTGCTGGCCACCAGGCGGCTGTCGCTACCCGAGGTCGGCGGTGAGGCCGTCGCCTACACCGAGCCTGACCCGGACTCGATCGCGATCGAGCTGAAGTCGCTGCTCGCCGACGACGAGCGCCGTCGCGAGCTTGGCGATGCCGGGTTCGCCAGGGCCGCGCAGTTCACCTGGTCGGCGTCCGCGCAGGCGCACCTGGAAGCGTACGCTCGGGCCGCGGGCGCGCTGGCCCGCCCGGCGTAGCACGGGGAGATATGACCGAAGCAATCATGGTGGTTGGTGGCTTGGGCACCAGGCTGCGGCCACTGACCGAGACCACCCCGAAAGCGCTGATCCCGTGTGCCGGGGTGCCGTTCGTCACGCACTTGCTGGCCCGGGCCCGAGCCGCCGGGGTGGACCACCTGGTGCTGGCCACGTCCTACCAGGCCGAGCTGTTCAGCCGGGAGTTCGGCGACGGCGGGAAGCTGGGGCTCGAGCTCAGCTACGTCACCGAGGAGTCGCCGCTCGGCACCGGCGGGGCGCTGCGCAACGTCACGGACCGGCTGCGGTCCGGCCCGGACGATCCGGTGCTGGTATTCAACGGCGACATCCTGTCCGGCCACGACATCGGTGCCCAGCTGGCCACCCACCGGGCCACCGGGGCCGAAGTGACCCTGCACCTCACCGAGGTGGCGGACGCACGGGCCTATGGCTGCGTGCCGACCGACCCGTCCGGCCGGGTCACCGCGTTCCTGGAGAAGCTGCCGGAGCCGGTCACCAACCAGATCAACGCCGGCTGCTACGTGTTCGGCCGCCGGGTGCTCGACGAGATTCCGGCCGGCCAGGTGGTGTCGGTGGAGCGGGAGACGTTCCCAGGGCTGCTGGCTCGCGGTGCGCGGGTGCAGGCCTACCTGGACTCGGCGTACTGGCTGGACGTCGGCACTCCGGCCGCGTTCGTGCGCGGCTCCGCGGATCTGGTGCTCGGCCGGGCGCCGTCGCCCGCGGTCCCGCCGGTGGACGGCGAGGCGTTGGTGCTGCCGGGCGCGCAGGTCGCGGCGGACGCGAAGCTGGGCGGCGGTGCCTGCCTGGGCACCAGAGTCCGGGTCGGCGCCGGGGCGCAGGTCGACGGGTCGGTGCTGCTGGACGGCGCGGTGGTCGAGGAGGGCGCGGTGATCCGCGCGTCGATCGTCGGTGCCGGCGCCCGGATCGGTCGTGGCAGCGTGCTCGACGAGGCCGTGGTCGGCACCGGTGCGGTGATCGGCGCCGGCAACGAGCTGCGCTCCGGGGTGCGGGTCTGGACCGGTGCCGTGCTCGCCGACCGCGCGATCCGGTTCTCCTCCGACGTGTAGCGCGAAATCCGTTGGCCTGCGGGCCGTTCATCGCTCCTACCCCCGAGAGGGCCGGCAGCTGATCGCTGCTTGGCCGCGGCCAACGGACCGAGGGGTTGTCGATGTGGATTGAAGGCCTACCTGGGCACCTGCTAGGACAGCGACCGGGGCGCCGGATCGGCGCGACCATCGCGGTCGCGGCGCTACTCGCAGTCGGGACGCCGGCGCACGCGGATCTCACCTACGCCCTGTGCATCGGCGGTGGGCTGGCCTCGGACTTCAACGGTGACGGCCACGCCGATGTCGCGGTTGGCGAGCCGAGCGGGGAGAGCCCGTGGCCCGGCTGGATCCATGTGCTGTACGGGACAGACACCGGGCTGTCCGTGACCGCGCCGGAAGACCAGGTCTTCGAGCAGGACACCGCCGGTGTCCCCGGCGTTTCGGAGAACGAGGACCGGTTCGGCGCGGCGCTGGCGGCCGGCGACTTCAACGGCGACTGCTTCGCCGACGTCGTGATCGGGGCACCCGAGGAGGACTCGGGACGGGGATCGGTGACCGTGCTCTACGGCTCGGACGACGGGTTGACCACGGACAGCTCTACCCGGTTCCTGCAGGGCGTCGACGGTGTTCCGGGTCCGGCCTATACCGGCGAGTGGTTCGGTTCGTCGCTGGCCAGCGGAGACTTCGACGCGGACGGGTACGCCGACGTCGCGGTCGGGGTGTACGAAGACCGGATCGTGTCGGTCGCCGATGCTCTCGGCGAAGGTTCGGTGTATGTGCTGCACGGCTCGGAGACCGGGCTCACCAGCGCCGGCGCGGTGATGTTCAGCCAGGACAGCGCCGGAGTGCCCGGCGTGGCCGAGGAGGACGATCGGTTCGGCTGGGCGGTGACCGCCGGCGACTTCGACGGCGACGGGGCCGACGACCTGGCCACGGGTGCGTACAACGAGAACTCGGGCGCAGGCTACGCGATCGTGCTCTACGGCGCGGCCAGCACCGGGCTGAGTTCAGCCGGCTCGCAGGGCTGGTGGCAGGACAGCGCGGGGATCTCCGATACCGCCGAGTCGGGCGACTTCTTCGGCTCTGCCCTCGCCGCCGGCGACCTGACCGGGGACGGCCGCGACGAACTCGTGGTCGGCGCCTGGGGGGAGAACTCCCGGGAGGGTGTCGCGCACGTGCTGCTCGGATCCGCCGCCGGACTGACCTCGGCCGGCAGCCAGCTGCGCGGCCAGGACAGCGCCGGCGTGCTCGATGCCGGCGAGGTGGACGACTTCTTCGGGTACGCGGTCGCGGTCGGCGACTTCACCGGCGACGGCGTGCACGCCGATCTCGCGGTCGGCGCGCCGGGCGAGGACGGCCGGTCCGGCGCGATCCACGTCCTGCCCGGGACGGCAACCGGCGCCAGCACCGCGGCCGACCAGTTCTGGACCCAGAACTCAGCGGCGGTGATCGGCGCGAGCGAGCCCTACGACATGTGGGGCGAGAGCCTGCGGGCGGCCCGGGTCGTCTCGCCGGATCGCGCCGACCTGCTGGTCGGGATCCCGGGCGAGTACTACGTCGAGGACAATGAAGGCGGCCTGCACTTCATGCCGGGCGACCCGACCGGGCTGACCTCCGACGGAGATCAGCAGTTTGCCCCGTCGATCCTGAACGTCGAGGGCGATCCGCACCTCAACGGCTTCTTCGGCCGCGCCCTTGGCTAGACCCGGCCCGGCCCATCGGGTCGCGGCCCTACGCCGCGTTCGGCTCCGGCGAGTCGGACGACGGGAACCGGTTTATGAACTGCTCGACCGCTTCTCCGCTGACCGCGCCGCACAGCTGCCGGTGGCCCTTGTTGTCGGCGGACCAGTGCACCAGCGCGACGTGCTTACCCTCGGGAAGGGTGCCGTAGCTGTCGTCCCACGCGGACACGATGAACTTGCGGTTCTCCGAGTCCCTGGGCACCCGCTCGGCCAGATCCCGGGCGGCCTGCAGATCGGCGCCGGCGACCGTCGAGTCGTACCAGAGGATCGTGTAGCCATGCTCCAGGTTGTGCACCAGGTTCTCGACCGGGGGCCGGTCGTCGGCGGTGTAGAAGTGCCGGCTGAGCGGCGCCGGAGTCTCGAAGTGGTCGCCGTTGCTTGGCGGCACGGTGGCGTACTCCACCCGGCCCACGTTCGGGCTCTGGGTGCCGGGGCCGACGTGGTTCGCGCTGGTCGCCGGGTCGTCGACCGGGTCCCCGCAGGCGGCTTCGGCAAGCGGCACGCCGAACGTGGCGACCGGGGCAGACTGCTCACGTTCCTTCATCGCGATCGGAATCGCCACTGCGGCGATCAAGCCGAGGCCGAGCACGGCTCCGAGGCCGATGATCACGGTGTTCTTGCGGCGCTCGGCCGCTTTCTGCTGGCGCCGCATCTCCTCGATCCGGGCGCGACGCTCCGCGCTCGACGCCTGCTTTGGCTTATTCCCCATGCTGTCTCTCTCGCTCAATGTCGGCGGCCCGGAACAGCCCCGCATCCGCGGCGGCCGGTGACGATCGTGGCGAGTCTACGGACTCTTGCGCCGTTTGGCGGAATCAGCCGGCAGGATTGGCCAGGTGACCGCCACCACCACCGGGACCGAGCCGGCGACGCCGAGTTCGATCACTAGTTCGGACCGGCGAGCACGCAGCCGGATCTGGCGCCCTGGCCGGCCGCTCCACCTGGGGGCGACGTTGGGTCCGTTGCGGCACGGCGGCGGTGACCCGGCCTGTTACATCGACCGGGCCGGTGGCTGGTGGTTGGCGGCCGGCACCCCGGCCGGTGCCGGCACGCTGCGGCTGACCAGGTCCGCCGGAGCCGGCGAGATCCACGCCACGGCCTGGGGTGTCGGCGCATCGTGGCTGCTGGATGGGGTGCCGAGCCTGCTCGGCGCCGACGACGACCCGGACGGGTTCGTCCCGCGGCACCCGCTGCTGGCCGAGTCGGCTCGGCGCTGGCCTGGCTGGCGGGTGCCCCGCAGCCGGATGGTGCTCGGCTCACTGATCCCGGCGATCATCGAGCAGAAGGTGACCGGGCAGGAGGCGTTCCGGTCCTGGCGGGAGCTGCTGTACCGGTTCGGCACGCCCGCGCCCGGGCCGCTGCCGCCGGGCCGGAACTACCCGCTGCGGGTGCCGCCCGGCCCGGCCGAGCTGCTGGCGGTTCCCAGCTGGCAGTGGCACCGGGCCGGCCTGGACGGGGCTCGGGTCCGCACCATCCGGGCGGTCGCCACGGTGGCCAGGCGGCTGGAGGAGACCGTGAAGCTGTCCGCGGCCGAGGCCGAGCGCCGGCTCCGGCTGGTGCCGGGGGTCGGGATCTGGACCGCTGCCGAGACCCGGCAACGCGCCCACGGCGACCCGGATGCGGTCAGCGTCGGTGACTACCACCTGTCCGGAGTCGTCGGCTGGGCACTGCTCGGCCGCACAATCGATGACGCGGAGATGCTCGAGGTGCTCGCGCCCTACGCCGGGCACCGGTACCGGGCGATCAGATACATCGAGCTGGCCGGGGTGGGTCCGCCGCGTCGCGGCCCGCGGTTCGCCGGGCGGGACTACCGGGGATTTTGAGCCGGGTAGCCGATCGCCAGCAGCGTGATCGGCTCCCAACCCGCGGGAATCGCGGCCGGGTCGGCCAACTGCCACGCGTCCAGGGGTAGCCGGGCGGAGCCGAGGTCGTCCGCGGCGAGCAGAAGCTGAAGGTCGGCGATGGCGGCCCCAAGATCGAGCAGGCCGGCTTCTCGTTCGGACGAGCCGGTCGAGCCGGCCAGGCAGGCAAGCGCCAGGGCCGGCCCACCGCCGGCGCCGGCCGCCGGCTCGACCCGGATGAATCCGGCGCGGTCCGTGCTGGCCGCCGCGATTGCGGCGTCGATGAGCCCGGCCGGCACCGGGTCCGCGGCGAACTCGGTGACCCGATTCCGGTCGGCCACCGCGACCCGCACCGCCTCCGCACTGCCGAACCGGAACATGTCCTCGGCCGGCGGCCGGATCAGCGCCTGTGCGCCGGGTCCGTCTGCCACGGTGACCAGCCGGCCGAGCCCGCGGACCACCGCGACCGGGATCCCGGCCAGCTTCCCCTTGACCAGCTCCGCGGCCGCGGCCAGCTCGTCGGCGATCGCGGTGACGGTGGAGTCCAGCACCCGGCCGTAGCCGTCCATCCCCCCGCGCAGGTCGATCAGCGGATCGAGCCCCGCGCAGCCGATTGCGATGTCGGTCAGCCCCTGCCGCCACGGCCGGCCGACGGTGTCGGTGACCAGCACCGCAACCCGACCTCCGGCGCGCGCCTGCAGCTCGGCGCGCAGCCGGCGGGCCGAGGCGTCCGGATCCACCGGCAGCAGCACGATCCGGCCCGGTTCGACGTTGGACGCATCCACGCCGGCCGCGGCCAGCACCAGACCGTGCCGGGTCTGCACGATCCGCAACGGACCGCGCCGGGCGACCAACCGCACGCTCTCCGCGGTGATCGCGGCCTCCCGGTCGTCGGCCTCGAGCACCCGGCCCTCGGCCTTGGCAACCACCTTCGACGTCACGACCACGATGTCGCCGTCGACCAGCTCGCCCGCCGCATCGGCGATCAGCCCGGCCAGGTCGGCTCCGGCGGTGATGTCCGGCAGCCCGGGCACCGGGTGGATCGCGATCACGCGACGGCGACCTGCCCGGCGAGGTCGACCGCCGCCTGCGCCATCGCGACCGTGGCCGGCAGGTCGCGCATGAGCAGCGGAACCGCGCGGCACTCGATCCCGCTGACCGCGACCTGGTCGACCTCGGCCGCATCCACGGTGTCGACCAGCCAGCCGTCGAGCAGCTCGGGTCCGTAACCGAGCGCTACGCCGGACGCCGAGGTTGGCACGCCGATCAGCGGCAGCAGCTTGTCCGCCATCCCCCTGACCACCGCGCCGCCGACGATCGGGGACAGCCCGACCACCGGTGCGGCGCTGTCCACCAGGGCGGCCCGGATCCCTGGCACCGCCAGGATCGGTCCGACGCTGACCACCGGGTTGGACGGTGCGAGCAGCACCAGGTCGGCCTCGGCGATGGCGGTCAGCACCCCGGGCGCCGGCTTCGCGGTCGCGATTCCGGCCAGCTCGACCGCCACCGGCTCGGGTTTTGCGTGCAGCCGGACCCAGTACTCCTGGAAGTGCACCGAGCGGAGCTGGTCGCCGTCTTTGATCGTGATCCTGGTCTCGACCGGATCGTCGGTCATTGGTAGCAGCCGCACCCCGGGCCGCCAGCGGGCACACAACCGATCGGTCACCGCGGACAGCGGTGTGCCGGCCGCCAGCAGCTGGCTGCGCAGGATGTGCGTGGCCAGATCGCGGTCGCCGAGACCGAACCACTGCGGCTGGGCGCCGTAGCCGGCCAGCTCCTCGGCCACCGCGTAGGTCTCGCCAGACCGGCCCCAGCCCTGCTCCTCGTGGATCCCGCCACCCAGGGTGTACATCACGGTGTCCAGGTCGGGGCAGATCCGCAGCCCGTGCAGGGTGATGTCGTCGCCGGTGTTGCCAATGACGGTGATCTCGGCGGTCGGCACCGCGGCCAGCAACCCACGCAGGAATCTGGCCCCGCCGATACCACCGGAGAGCACGACAATCCGCATGCCGGACATCCTCTCCCATCGGCGAGCGTCACGGCCGGGCGGTGGGTTAAGGGGATCTGTGGAGTACGGCGATCTGGGGGGAGACCGGCTTGGAGATGGACCGGCCCCGCGAGCCGGGGTCGAGTCGGGCCCGCGGAGCCGGTTGGCCGGGACACCCCCGGGGGGCGAGGGGCGCCCGATCGGATCGGCTCGGCGTCAGGACGCCGAACCAGGCCCGGACCGGCCCGGAGGAGGCAGCGGCCGGCATCGGACCAACCCCGACCGGGGTCAACAGGCGGAGGACCCCGGCCGAGAGCACCCACCACGCGGGTGGGTGTCGCTGAGAGTGCAGGACGCTGAACCCGACGTCAAGCCCTACCCGAGAAAAGCTTATGTACCAGGCAGTTTGCGGGACCGATCCAGTCCGCCAGACGTTCGGCTGGCGCACGAACTGGTAGTTCCACCAGTGGCCACGCGAGTCGGAAGCGGCTGCGGACAGCCGCCGGAGAGCGGTTGTCGGCCAGAGTTCGTAGGGTGGCCCTCGGCTGGATTTCCCAGCGAAGGAGGCTGCGATGCCCACCGAGACAGCCATGCGCCGGGCCCTGCACCGCGCCGAGGCCGCAGTCTCCCTAGACTCGGTCGAGGCCGAAGTGCTGCTGGCCGCCCGTGGCTCCGATCTGGATCGGCTGGCGGTGGCCGCCGGGCGGGTCAGAGACGCCGGACTGGTGGCGGCCGGGCGGCCCGGCATCGTCACCTATTCGCCCAAGGTGTTCATCCCGCTATCCAGGCTGTGCCGGGATCGGTGTCACTACTGCACGTTTGTCACCGTTCCTGGCCGGCTGCCGGCGCCCTACCTCAGCCCGGACGAGGTGCTGGCGATCGCCACCGCCGGCGCGGCCGCGGGCTGCAAGGAGGCGCTGTTCACCCTCGGCGACCGGCCCGAACTGCGCTGGCCGGTGGCGGCCAAGTGGCTGGCCGCGCGCGGCTACGCATCCACCCTGGACTACCTGCGGGCGATGGCGATCCTGGTGCTGGAGGAGACCGGGTTGCTGCCGCATCTCAACCCCGGCGTGCTCAGCTGGGAGGAGATCCAGCGACTCAAGCCGGTCGCGCCGAGCATGGGCATGATGCTGGAGACCACCGCGGTGCGGCTGTGGAGCGAGCCGTCCGGATGCCACTACGGCTCGCCGGACAAGGAGCCGGCGGTGCGGGTGCGGGTGCTCGAGGACGCCGGCCGCAGCGCGGTTCCGTTCACCACCGGGATCCTGGTCGGCATCGGCGAGTCGCTGGCCGAACGGGCCGACTCACTGTTCGAGCTGCGCCGGATCGCCCGTGGCTACCGGGGGATCCAGGAAGTGATCGTGCAGAACTTCCTGGCCAAGCCGGACACCGCGATGCGGCACGCCGCCGACCTGCCGTTCGAGGAGTATCTGGCCACGGTCGCGGTGGCCAGGCTGGTGCTCGGCTCTGGAGTGCGGGTGCAGGCGCCGCCCAACCTGTCCGAGCCGGAGCAGCTCGGCCGGCTGCTCGCGGCCGGGGTGGACGACTGGGGCGGGGTCTCACCGCTGACCCCGGACCACGTGAACCCCGAGCGGCCTTGGCCGCACCTCGACCAGCTCACCGAGCTGACCGCGGCGGCCGGGTTCGAGCTGCGGCAGCGGTTGACCGTGCATCCGGAATACGTCGCGCGCGGTGAGCCGTGGCTGGATCCGCGGATCTGGCCGCACGTTCGGGCGCTGGCCGATCCGGACACCGGGCTGGCCATGCCGGACCGCCGACCGAGCGGGCTGCCGTGGCAGGAGCTGGACGGCGGCGGGCTGGTCGCGACCGGCCGGGTCGAGCTGCACACCGAGATCGACACCGTGGGCCGGACCGCCGACCGGCGCACCGACTTCGCCGACATCTACGCCTGGGACGCGGCCAGGGACGCGGTGCCGCAGCCGGTCGGGGCGCCGCCGGGCGCACCCCGGCCGATCGGGGTGGAGCCGGCCGCGGTGCTCGGCTCGGACGACCTGGCCAGTGCGTTGCGCCGGGCCGCCGACGATCCGGCCGGGTTGACCGACGCGCAGGCGCTGGCCTTGTTGGAAGCCGACGGTCCCGGGCTGGAGGCGTTGTGCCGGCTGGCCGACGACCTGCGCCGGGACGCCGTGGGCGACCGGGTCAGCTACGTGGTGAACCGGAACATCAACTTCACCAACGTCTGCTACACCGGCTGCCGGTTCTGTGCGTTCGCCCAGCGGCGCACCGACCAGGACGCGTACACGCTGTCGCTGGCCCAGGTCGCCGAGCGGGCTGTCGAAGCCGCCAAGCTCGGTGCGACCGAGGTGTGCATGCAGGGCGGCATCCATCCCGACCTGCCTGGGACGGCGTACTTCGATCTGGTCCGGGCGATCAAGGATCAGGTTCCGGAGCTGCACGTGCACGCGTTCTCGCCGATGGAGGTGGTCAACGGCGCGGCCCGGACCGGGCTGTCCATCCGGGACTGGTTGGTGGCCGCGAAGGAGGCCGGCCTGGACTCGGTTCCTGGCACCGCGGCGGAGATCCTCGACGACGAGGTCCGCTGGGTGCTGACCAAGGGCAAGCTGCCAACCAAGACCTGGGTAGAGGTGATCACCACCGCGCACCGGATCGGTCTGCGCAGCAGCTCGACGATGATGTACGGCCACGTCGACCATCCCCGGCACTGGCTCGGGCACCTGCGGGTGCTGGCCCGGATCCAGGACGAGACCGGTGGCTTCACTGAGTTCGTGCCGCTGCCGTTCGTGCACCGCAACGCGCCGATCTATCTGGCCGGGTTGGCCCGGCCCGGCCCGACCGTGCGGGAAAACCGAGTCGTGCACGCGGTCGCCCGGCTGCTCCTGCACGGCCGGATCCACAACGTCCAGACCAGCTGGGTCAAGCTCGGGGTGGACGGCACCAGGGCGATGTTGCGGGGCGGGGCGAACGATCTGGGCGGCACGTTGATGGAGGAGACGATCAGCCGGATGGCCGGCTCGGAGCATGGCTCGGCCAAGACCGTGGCCGAGCTCACCGAGATCGCGGCCGGCATTGGCCGGCCGGTACGGCAACGCACCACCACCTACGGCTGGGTCTAGGTCGTGTCTCCTGGATCCTCGACGGCGCGAATCGGCGCCCAGACGACGACCGGCTGCGTTGTCGTCGTCGCCGATAGCGCCGCTATCGACTCCTCCTCCGCCTTGCCGGACGCCGCCTGGATCACCGCCCGCATCCGCCAGGATCCAGGAGACACGACCTGGGCGCTCACGGTTCGCATGGGTTAAGTCGATTACCGGCGGCTGTCCGCCGTGACAAAACCGGTCGAACTGGACAGTCCGCCAGGCCTTGATCGACTTAACCCATGCGTGGCTGGAAACCCCCGGCGCAGCAGCCTGGACCGTGTCCATGGCCGTCCCCGGCCGTTGATGTGAGCAAGTAGCAGCCGGGCTTCAACCGTGGCCCGGAATCAATTCCAGGAACCGGCAACGTCGCCGTCGCAGCACAAATCTGCGGGTCGGAGCCCTGATCGCGGGCCGCGGAGGATAGCGCAGCGTGACCCGATCGTGGCAGACCGACTTGACGGTTCGAGATAACCGACGTGTAATTTCAATGATGTCGTTCACTGCGGTGTGGCGGCGCTCATGGGAAGCACGGGGTTGAGGAGGGCGCCATGAGCAAGGTGTTTGTGCTCTTCGGCGATGCCGAAGAGGAGCTGGGCTGGCAGGAGCGTGCGTTGTGCGCGCAGACGGATCCGGAGGCGTTCTTCCCGGAGAAGGGCGGCTCGACCAGGGAGGCGAAGCGAGTCTGCCTGGCCTGCGAGGTCCGTTCCGAGTGCCTGGATTATGCGCTCGCGCACGATGAGCGGTTCGGGATCTGGGGTGGTCTGTCCGAGCGGGAGCGTAGGCGGCTCAAGCGCCGCGCGGTCTAGGTCGCGCTCGCTCGATCATCACCGTCTCCCGCATTCCGGAGCTACCGGAGCGACCGACAGAGCCTGTGGGGTTCGCGTAGGGTAGGACAGCCCGGCGCCGTGCCGGGTGCACTACTTCCACCGACACGGACGGGGTCGAGTCGCCGCGAGCATGTCCGTTCAGCCTGACTCCATTGAGTTCGCCCGGCACGACGTCACCGCCGTCCTCGTCACTCACGACGGGGAGCGGTGGGTCGGCCAGGTGTTGGACGCCATTGCCGGCCAGGAGCGGCCGATCCAGCGGTTCGTCGGGGTCGACACCGGCAGCCGGGACCGCACCCTGGAGATCCTCTACGACACCGTCGGTGAGGGTCGGGTCATCACCAGGCCCAGGGACACCGGATTCGGGCACGCGGCCGGGTTCGCGGTCAACGCGGTTTTCGGCGGCCGGCGCGCGCTGGAGATCCGCGGCGAGCCGGACGAGCCGGTGGAGTGGATCTGGCTGCTGCACGACGACAGCGAGCCGGACCCGGAGGCGCTGCGCTTCCTCCTCGCGCTAGTCGACGAGGACCCGACCATCGGCGTGGTCGGCCCGAAAATCCGCGGCTGGTACAACCGGCGCGATCTGCTCGAGGTCGGGACCACAATCGCCCCGAACGGCCGCCGGGAGACCGGCCTGGACCGGGGCGAGACCGACCAGGGCCAGCACGACGGGCAGCGCGAGGTGCTTGCGGTCAGCAGCGCCGGAATGCTGGTCCGCCGGGACGTCTGGGAAACCCTGGGCGGCTTCGACCGGGCGTTGCCGATGATGCGCGACGACCAGGACTTCTGCTGGCGGGTCAACGGAGCCGGCTGGCGCGTCATGATCAACACTGACGCGGTGATCTACCATGCCGAGGCTGCCGCCAGGGAGCGACGCAAGATCTCGACCTGGGTCGGCCGGACACACTTCCTCGACCGCGCGCACGCTCTGTTCGTGCTGCTGGCCAACGTCCCGCTCCGCCGGCTGCCGCTGACTGTGCTGCGGCTCGCGGCCAGCACGATCGGGCGCACCATCGGCTACGCGGTGGCCAAGCTCCCCGACTACGCCATCGACGAGGCGCTGTCGCTGCTCTACGTCATCGGCCGGTTCCCGGCCATCATCCGGGCCCGGCTGGTTCGCCGACGACACCGGCGGGTGCCGTTCAAGACCATGCGCCCGCTGTTCCCGGCCCGCTGGAGCCAGCTGCGGCACATGGTCGACACGATCGCCGAGCGGTTGCCGCACAGCCATATCGGCGCCGATCCCACCGCCGGCAAGCACCGTGCCGCCGAGACGGGTCCGGTTGGTGAGGACGCCGAGGACCTCGAGACCAACGACCTGTCGGCGATCAAGCGATTCATCCGGCATCCGGTCGTGGTGCTGAGCGTCACATTGACCATGCTCACCGTGCTGGCCAGCCGGCAGCTGATCGGAACTGGACGGCTGATGGGCGGCGCGTTGCTGCCCGCACCGTCGGACTGGCACCGGCTCTGGGACACCTACTTCGGCTCCTGGCACGCGGTCGGCGCCGGCAGCGGGACCAGCGCACCGCCCTATCTCGCGGTGGTCGGCACGCTTGCCGCCGTGCTCGGGGGCGACGCCAGCCGCGCGGTCGACGTGCTCGTGCTCGGCTGCGTTCCGCTGGCCGGGCTGTCCGCCTACCTGGCCGCGCGCCGGGTCGTCACCTCCCGGCTGCTACGGATGTGGGCCGCTGGTGCCTACGCCTTGCTGCCCGCGGTGACCGGTGCGGTCGCGGGCGGGCGGCTGGGCACCGCGGTCGGCGCGGTGCTGCTGCCGGTGGCCGCCCTGGGCGCAGTCCGGGCACTCGGGCTGGACGGTAGGCCGCCGAGCTGGCGGGCGGCCTGGGCGACCGGGCTCGTGCTGTCCGTGATGGCCGCGTTCGTGCCGGTGGCCTGGCTGCTGGCGATCGTGCTCGGCGGCGCGGCGGTGCTGCTGCGGATCCGCCGGATCGGCCGGTTGCTCCGGCTGGTCGCGATCCTGGTCACTCCGGCTCTGCTGCTGCTGCCCTGGTCCATCACGCTGCTGCGCGATCCGACCCTGGCCTTCCTCGAGGTGGGCCTGCCGGGTCCCAACCTGTCCGATCCGAACCTGTCACCGCTTGCGCTGCTGCTGCTGCACCCGGGCGGGCCAGGCATGTATCCGATGCTGATCACATTGGGCATCCTGCTGGCCGGGTTGGCCGCGCTGCTGCGGGCCGAGCGCCGCGGCCTGGTGATCGCCGGCTGGGCAGTCGTGGTGTGCGGTTTCGTGGTCGCGGTGGTGATGAGCCGGATCCACGTGATCGGTCCGAACCTGGCCGAGGCGGTGCCGGCCTGGCCCGGGTTCGCCACTGTGGTGATGGGCGCCGGCATGCTGCTGGCCGCCCTGATCGGCGCTGAGGGAGCCAGAGAACGGCTGGCCAGCAGTTCGTTCGGCTGGCGGCACCCGACCAGCCTGGCGATGTCCGTGCTGGCGATCGTGAGCCCCGCGGTGGCCGGGCTGTGGTGGATCTACTCCGGTGCCAACGGTCCGCTCGAGCGCCGGGACCCGGTGGTGCTGCCCGCGTACGTGGCCGCCGAGGGGCAGAGCACCGACCGCCCGCGCACGCTGGTGTTGCAGAAGCGCGGCGAGGGCCTGCTGTCCTACACGCTGCTGCGAGACATCGGGCCGCGACTCGGCGATGCCGAGACCGCACCGAACCGAGCCAGGTACGCCGGGCTGGACCAGGTCGTGCGCGATGTCATCGGTGGCACCGGGGAACGCGAGGTCGAGATCCTCGCCGACTACGCGGTGCGCTACGTGCTGGTGACCCGGCCGGTCGACCCTGAGCTGATCAAGGCGCTGGATGCGGTGCCGGGTCTGAGCCGGGTCAGCGCCACCGACGGTGCCGCGCTGTGGCGGCTCGAAGGCGTCGAGTCGGCCCGGCTGCGGGTGGTATCGGCGGAAGGTGAGACCAGGACGATCGTGCCGTCCGAGGCGCTCGCCGCGGCGGCCCTGATCCCCGGCGGTGAGGACGGCCGGCTCCTGGTGCTGTCGGAGTCCGCAGATCCGGGCTGGCGGGCCACGATCGACGGCCAACCGCTGGCCAGCCGCACGTTCAACAACTGGGCGCAGGCCTTCGAGGTGCCGGCCGCTGGCGGCCAGATCGAGCTCTCGCACGTGAGCCAGACCCGGACCTACTGGCTGCTGGCCCAGCTTTCGCTGCTGGTGTTCGTGGTCATCCTGGCGCTGCCGGGTGGTCGCCGGGTCGTCGAGGAAGAGTACGAGGACATCGGCCCGATCCCGGAGCGGGTCAGGCGGCCGATGCCCGGTGTCGAGCCGGCCGTGGTCGGCGGGTTCGGCCGTCCAGACTTCGCCGAGCCGGTTCCGGCCGGTGCCGGTGGCTATCCGGTGTCGGGCCCGAACAGGCCCGAGCTCGAACCGGCCGGAGCGCCGTACGAGCTGGTGGAGCC
>JAKEEW010000209.1 GCA_022616375.1 Sporichthyaceae bacterium | reverse complement strand
TCGCTGCCGTCCTCGCAGTCACGGCAGCCGGCGCCACCGTCGCACTCCCCCGGCCCGCGATCGCCGATCACCTGCCCTACCACGACCCGAGCCTGCCGATCCCGACCCGGGTGGCCGACCTGCTGTCGCGGATGAGCCTGGACGAGAAGCTCGGCCAGATGACCCAGGCTGAGCGCTCCGCGGTGAGCAACGCCGACATCACGAACTTCCGGCTCGGCTCGTTGCTGTCCGGCGGCGGATCGGCACCCAGCCCCAACAACGCCACGTCCTGGGCGAACATGTACGACTCGTTCCAGAACGCCGCGCTCGCCACACCGCTCGGCATCCCGCTCGTCTACGGAGTGGACGCCGTGCACGGCCACAACAACGTCGTCGGCGCGACGATCTTCCCGCACAACATCGGGCTCGGTGCCACCCGCAACCCCACGCTGGTGCAGAACATCGGGCGAGCCGTCGCGGAAGAGGTCGCCGGCACCGGCATCGACTGGAACTTCGCGCCGTGCCTGTGCGTCGCGCGCAACGACCGCTGGGGCCGCACCTACGAGTCGTTCGGCGAGCTGCCCGAGATCCCCAACTCGATGACCACGTTCGTCACCGGGTTACAGACCGGCAACCCCGCGCGGTGCTCGCGACTGCCAAGCACTACGTCGGCGACGGCGGCACGACCGGCGGGGTCGACCAGGGCAACACCCAGCTGACCGAGGCCGAGCTGCGGGCAATCTACCTGCCGCCGTTCCAGGCCGCCGTGCAACGCAACGTCGGCTCGGTCATGATCTCGTACAGCTCGTGGAACGGCATCAAGCTGCACGGTCACCAGCACCTCATCACGACCGTGCTCAAGGGTGAGCTTGGTTTCTCCGGGTTCGTCGTCAGCGACTGGAACGGCATCGACCAGATCGACGGCGCACCCGGGTTCACCGCGACCGAGGTCCGGACCGCGATCAACGCGGGGATCGACATGGTGATGGTCCCGCACGCGTGGCAGAGCTTCATCTCGCTGCTGCGCACCGAGGTGCAGGCCGGCCGGATCACGATGGCGCGCATCGACGACGCGAACCGCCGCATCCTGACCAAGAAGCTCGAGCTCGGGCTGTTCGAGCAGCCGCTGACGAACCGCACCTGGACCTCCACCGTCGGCAATGCGGCGCACCGGAGCCTGGCCCGCCAGGCCGTTCGCGAGTCGCAGGTCCTGCTGAAGAACGCCGGCAACGTGCTACCGCTGGCCCGCGACGGGAACCGCATCTTCGTCGCCGGCAGGAGCGCGGACAACATCGGCTACCAGAGCGGTGGCTGGACCATCTCCTGGCAGGGTGGCAGCGGTGCGATCACGCCGGGCACCACCATCCTGCAGGGCATCCGCAACACCGTGGGACCGACCACGACGGTGACGTACAGTGCGAACGGTTCCGGCATCAACAACACCTACAACGCGGCGATCGCAGTGATCGGTGAGACGCCGTACGCCGAAGGGGCCGGCGACCGACCCGGCGGCATGGGCCTCGACTCGACGGACATCGCGACGCTCAACACACTGCGCGCCGCGGGCGTGCCGATCGTCGTGGTTCTGGTCTCCGGCGGCCCGATGGACATCGCCGCCCAGCTACCCGACTGGGCCGGGCTGGTAGCGGCCTGGCTGCCCGGCACCGAAGGGCAGGGCGTCGCGGACATCCTGTTCAACATCGCCCAGCCGACCGGCAGGCTGCCGATGACCTGGATGTCGTCCGCCAGTCAGCAGCCGATCAACAGCGGCGACGGCAAGACGCCGCTGTTCGCGTACGGCTTCGGTCTGGCCTACGGCCCGGTTACGCCCGGCGACCCGTACCAGGTCCGGCAGGCGGAAAGCTTCACCACGCAGTCCGGGATCCAGACCGATACCACGTCCGACTCCGGGGGCGGGCTCAATGTCGGCTGGATCGCGCCCGGCGACTGGATCGGGTACGGGCCGGTGGACTTCGCGGCAACCCGACCGCGACGACGGTGACCACCCGGATCGCGTCCGGCGCCACCGCGACCGGCACGATCCACTACCGGCTCGACAGCATCACCGGGCCGATCGTTGCCAGCGTGCCGGTCAGCAACACCGGCGGCTGGCAGTCCTGGCAGAGCCGGGTCACCAACCTGTCCGGCAGCGCGACCGGCGTGCACCAGCTCTACCTGACCTTTACCGGGTCCGGCGGCGACTTCACCAACATCAACTGGTTCCAGTTCGCGCGCGGGACCGGACTGCCCAATGGCTACAGCGTGACCCAGGCCGAGGCCTCCTCGTCCCAGTCGGGCACTCAGACCGAGGCGACCAGCGACACCGGCGGTGGGTTGAACGTCGGCTGGATCGCGCCGGGCGACTGGCTCGCATACAACGGGATCGACTTCGGCACGCCGACGGCGGTAAGCATCACCACGCGAATCGCGTCCGGCGCCACGGCAAGCGGCACGATTCAGGTCAGGCTCGACAGCACGACCGGGCCGATCATCGCCAGCATTCCGATCAGCAATACCGGCGGCTGGCAGTCCTGGCAGAGCCAAGTCACGAACCTGTCCGCCAGCGCGACCGGCGTGCATCAAGTGGTGCTGACGTTCACCGGCACGGGAGGTGACTTCGTCAACATCAACTGGTTCCAGTTCGCCCGCTAACAACGGTTTCTGCGGGAGGTCAGGTGCCCCAGGGTGCGCGGCCCGATTGCGGCCGCCAGCCGGCCGGCGGGTCCTCGCCGACCCGGCCGTCAACCGCTTCGCGGATCAGGTCGGTGTGCCCGGTGTGCCGCCCGTACTCCTCGATCAGATCGCACAGCAGCCGGCGCAGGCTGACCCGACGACCGTCCGGCCAGCCGGTGTAGGCGAGCTGGTCGAGCCCGCCGTTGGCCAAGGCCGCGTCGAGCCTGGTGCGGGACCGTTCGACGGCGCCGTCCCAGAGCTCGTAGAGCTGCTCGGGTGTGTCGTCGGTTGCCGAGGCGAACTCCCAGTCGTTGCTGCCGTCCCAGCCGGTGGCGTCCCACGGCGCACCCATCGGCTCGCCGGTCAGCTTGACGGTGAAGGTGTAGTCCTCCATGGCGGCCAGATGCTTGACTAGGCCGCCCAGGGTCAGCGAGGAGGCGCCGATCTGGGTCTTCAGCCCGGCTGTGTCCAGGTCGTCGGCCTTCCAGCGGAAGGTAGTGCGCAGCCGGCCGAGCGCACTGACGATGTGCTCGATCTCGGTGCCGGCGAGCGGCGGTTCCCAGGGGTAGTCGCTGTTGGTCATCGCGCCACCGTAGACCCCATTCCGGACGTTCTATGTCCGGAAGCTGACCCCGGCCCGCGACCGCGGCACCAACTACCGCCGCTATCGGCCGGCCGACGTCCGCGACGCACGCATGATCTATCTGCTCCGGCGGGCGCAGTATCCGTTGCCGCAGATCCGGCCCGTGCTCGACGAGCTTCGCCGCTCCGGCGGCACAGACGCGTTGCGCGCCGCCGTCGCGACCCGCCGGTCGAGCCTGACCAGCCGGGCGCTGGCCCTGGTCGAGGCGGCCGGCCACCTGCACGACGGCCTCACCGCCGACCGAGTGGGCGGCACCGCCTCTCCCTCGGCGACGACTGGCGAGCGCCGCCTCGGGTAGCAACGGGCAGATCGCGATCTCACTCGGTCGGCCGATCGCAGCGGTCATGACCGCTGTGCGCACGATGGGTCCATGTCGAACACATCGGTATCTCGAGATCCTCATGGCTCGGCGTGGGCCACCGGGCTCGCGGTCTTCGCGGGCACCATGATGATCATCCTGGGCGCGTTCCACGCGATCATGGGCCTGACCGCGCTATTCGACGACGAGTTCTACGTCAGGCTGCCGAACTACACGTTCCGGCTCGACCTCACGACCTGGGGATGGATCCACCTCATCCTCGGCATCATCGTCGCCGCGGCCGGCTACGCCGTGCTGACCGGCAGGCTGTGGGGACGCACGCTCGGGATCATCCTCGCGGCCGCAGTCGCGATCGCGAACTTCTTCTTCATCCCGTACACCCCGTTCTGGTCGATCTTGATGGTCGTACTGGCCGTCGCCGTGATCTGGGCGCTGTCCAGGTACGAAGGCGCGCTCTGATCATCTAAGGAGGGGCCGGACGGGTTACCGCCGCCCGCCGGTTGGGTGTGCCCTACCTATCGTGGGGAGTAAGGCCCGCAGGGGCTGATCAAGGCGATGGGGCACGGGACCATGGCAACCAACCTCCAGATCGTGGTCGGGGTGGACGGTTACGCCGGTGGGCAGCGAGCGTTGCACTGGGCGATGTCGGAGGCGGCACGGCTCGGCGGCACCGTGGCGGCGGTCACCGCCTGGCACCCCGACCAGACCGACAAGGCACCGACGCTGGCCAGCCGGCTTGAGGCAAGGGCGCGGGCGGCGACCATGCTGGCCAGCCAAATCGACGCCCTGCCGGAGGACGAGCGCACCGGCATCGACATCACTACCGACGTGGTCGAAGGGCCGCCGGCCGAGGTGCTGGCCACCGCGGCGGATCATGCGGACCTGCTCGTCCTGGGCAGCAAGGGACACGGCCGGCTGTGGAACATCGTGTTCGGCTCGATCAGCGAGGACTGCATCCGCTCGGCTGGCTGCGCGGTGGTCGTGGTGCCTCCGGGTCGTGATGCCTCCGGGTCGTGATGCCTCCGGGTCGGAGTGTCGCCGGAACGAACCCAGGCGGCTAGGCGCAGAGCTCAGCCGCCGGCGTCAGGACCCACCTACCCGTCACTTCTCGGTGTCGACCCGGATGAACGGTGCCGGCCGGGTCGGATGGTTGGCCGGGCCGTCGACCAGGACAACGCCGTCGAAGACCACCTGACCGGTCGCGATCGCCTCCCGCTCCTTGCGCTTGCTTCCCGCCACGTTGACCGTCGTCTCGATCGGCCCGACACCCGTCCAGGTCGCGTCGAAGGACACCTGGTGAGTGCCACCGAGAATGTCCCTGGCGATACCGGAGCCGCTGGCCGCGACGCTCTTGAGGTTCTCGTCGCTGGTAATCGTCGCCGCAGCACCCGGGGCGGCCCAGCTGAACGAGGTGCCATCGGGACAGACGGCGAGGAACTGCACCCGCGCAGTAGGGTCGGGGTCCTCCGTGTCGGGGGACTCAAAGTCGCGGGTCGTGCGCACGAGCAAGGTCGCCTGCACGATCGAGCCGTCGGCGCACGTGTGCGGGACCGCCCAGAACGCCTCGGCCGTCTCCTCGAAGAACAGCGATCGCTCCGCCTGAGCCGGGGCGGACATCGCGATGGCCAGAACAGCGGTAAGGGCGAGCAGCGGGATCGCTGCGACCCGGCGCCGCCCGGATGTGGTGACAGACATGCTTCGTCGAACCTCCTCGGCTACGCGGCCGGGTGACCGCCCGTCAACTGCCGGCAAGACCCTTGGGGTGCCGTCGAGGCTCGAACGACAAACGATTCCTTAACCATGAGGACGGGAAACCGCCACGCAATCGAGCCGGGCGTCGGGTGTTGAGTGCGGGCCAGCGGTCTGCGAGGGTGCTACGCGGTAGCGGTGACCGAGACGGAGTGATGTGTTCGTGACGGTGGCGCGCTTATCAGCCAACGAATCGGTGGTGGCCGAGCCGCGGCGACGCACCCGCCGGCTTGCTCGGGCAGTCTCGGTTACTGCTCTCGTAGCAGCCGGGCTGCTGGCGTTCCCGACCGCGGCGACCGGGCAACCGACCGTCCTAGAAGAAGTTGGCTTCGTCGCGTTCTGCACCGGCGAGGCGGGCGGCTACACCGTGACTGCCGATCTCTACCAGAACTCGACCGTCGAGGTCCCTCCGGTTGTCGTCGTCGAGCTCGCCGACGGCACGGTGCTGTTCGGGGTCGGCAGCACCGAGGGTGACGTGTTCGACAACGGCAGCATCGACGTCGACGTCGACCTGGTGAACCAGGAGGACGACTCGCCGGCCGGTCCGGCGTCCGTTACCGGTACGTACTCCCTGGTCGGACAGCCAACGCGGGTGCACGAGACGCTGCGCGACAACGGGTTCATCGTGGTCATCAACGGGACCAACACGCAGCTGGACGTGGACCTGTCCGCGCAGTACGCCGGCACCACCATCCCGCTTAGTTGCGACCCGGCATTCGCTTTCGACCTGACCACCCGGCGGCAGCCGATCGGGAACAGTTGACCGGGCGATCCGCACCATGCGAGCGCGTAGCCGAGCGGGGCCCACGACCGCTCAGCTCGTCCCGGCGTAGCCGAGCGGGGCCCACGACCACCGGCGGCCGGTGCAGATCGGCCATGGCACAGCCCGGAATTGTTAACTAACCTGCCAATTGGTTTCGCTGTGCGGACTGGGTTTGGAACACCCTCGGAGGCTCCGTTGCGACGACTCATCCTGGCTTCAGCCCTGATCCTGACGGCCCTCCTCGGACCCGCAGCAACCGGGTCGGCTGCGTTCGGTGTCGATGCCGCCCGGCCGGCCGCCGGCACCCAGGCGATCACGCCGATCCAGATCTACGGCGCCTGGCACTGCAGCAACGACGCGTGCCTGTGGGGAACCGTCCGAACGGTTGCCCAGTTCGACAGCCAGAACCACTGGCTGATCGATCGCGGAAACGGCCAGCCCTCGGTGAACCTGGTGGTGCTGAGCTTCGTGAACCCGCTCAAGCTGCTAAACCAGGTGACCGATGCGAGCACCCTGAACGGCGTGCCACGCGGGATGACCCAGGACATCGTCAACTACTTCACCTCCCGCGGGATCCGGGTCATGGTGTCCATCGGCGGCATCACCTACGTCGACGACTGGAACGCCGCACTGGCCAGCAACCCGACCCTGCTCGGACAGCGGGCCGCGGCGGTCGCCACCCAGCTGGGGGTGGGCATCGAGATCGACTACGAGGAGAACACCGACCCGAACCTGACCGGCCTGCAGAGTTTCGTCACCGCCTACCGCGCGGTGCACCCGTACGACGCCAGCGGCGCCGATCCGACCGCGCGCCTGACCATCGACGTCGCGGCCGGAGACCGCTGGCTGATCGCGCTCAACCGCAAGGCAACCGCGGACTGGCTGCGCACCGACACGCCGGTGCTCGACTACGCCAACGCCATGGTCCCGGCCCGGCAGCCGTCCACCTCGTCGGCGATCGCGAACTGGCAGGAGCACATCGACGGGAAGCCGCAGTTCGGACCGCCGGTGCCACCACTGGCTCCGGCCAAGTTCACCGGTGGCGCCTTGGCCAGGTCACCGAGCGTCACGATCCCGACCGGACGCCCATCGGAGTCGACAACCGGCAGCCGCCGCACGTCGTGCGAGCGCATCAGCGAGACCGCGTCGCCAACCTCCTGGTCCGGGCGCAGCGTCACCGGCCCCTCCGAGCACACCTCGCCAACCGGCGTGGTGCCCGGCAGATCGTCGGCGATTACCCGGTTCACTAGGTCGCGGTCTGTGACCAGGCCGCACAGCCGGTCACCATCGAGCACGAGGACATCTCCGATGGCGTGGTCACGCATCTGCCGGGCAGCCGCTACCACCGAAGCCTTGGTAGGGACGGTCACCAGATCCTTGGTCATGACCTCGTCTATTCGCTGGCCCATCACGGTTTTCCTTCCTGGTCCTTGCGGTGCCTGCTGCCGGCAGCCCTCATCGGCCAACCTGACCGGCGCGAATATCGAGGCATACCCCCGATATCCCGGCTGATTGCAGGAGCCAGGTCCGAGCTCGCGGTCCGGAAGGCGTCCGCCCCAGGTCGGACTTGCGGATGCGTGCCGTCTGAGGTCTCTTGCGGAAGGCGGATCGGCCGGGTACGCCTAGGTCAGGCGTCCACCCACCCAACTAGCCACGGAGGCTCAGTGGAGGCAGGATCCAGCGGCCTTCGCGACTTCGAAGTGCTGCTCGTCGAGGACGACTCGGCAGATGTGCTCATGGCCCGCGAGGCGTTCGAGAGCGTCCCGCGGCATGTGCTCAACGTCGTGCCCGACGGTTCCGAGGCGATGGCCTACCTGCGTCGGGAAGGCCCGTACCGCGAGGTCAGCCGCCCGGATCTCGTCCTGCTGGACCTCAACCTGCCCAAGGTCAGCGGCAGACAGGTGCTGGCCGACGTGAAGGGCGATCCGTATCTGCGGGTCATTCCGGTGGTCATCCTGAGCACCTCGGGCACCGAGGAAGACATCGTCGAAAGCTACCGGCTGCACGCGAACGCGTACGTAGTCAAACCGGTCGACTTCAACGAGTTCTCCCAGTCGATCCGGTTCATCGGAGACTTCTTCCTGTCCACCGCCCGGATCCCGCCCTACCAGGTGGACCTGCTGAGCTAACCGACTGCCGGCTCGCACTCATCCCGCGCCTGCGCGGTGCTGCCGCGCGGATCGCCACGTGCGTGCGTGGGTAGACTCGGGCGCTACCCGGCTTCGGCCCGGTTCCCGAGTAGTTTGCGCAGGTCAGAGGGGGCGCCGCGGATGGCCACGACCCAGCCGGCTGGCAGCCGGCGCCGAGGCCGGATCGGCGGCGCACTGCGGCACCCGGTCAGAGCCGCACGGGTGCTGGCCGCCTGGTACCGCGACGATCCGGACCGGCTCGCGGTGGTGGTCAGCCAGTTGCTGCCGGCTCCGGTCGCGCGCCGGGTGGCGCCGGTTCTTCAACAGGCGCCGGTGCGCCGGCTGGCACCGGTGAGCTCGGTTCTCGTCGGATTGCGGGCCGGCCGCGCCGAGTCGGTCGCCGACCAGGTCGAGCAGCTCAGTCACCGGTCTTCGGCCCGGTCCGCCCGGCTGCGGACCGCGGTGGTGCTAGCCGCGGCCGAGCGCCCACGCGAAGCGGCGGTCCTGATCGCTGGACTCGATCCGGATCCCGCGGTCGAGATCGCCAAGGCGAAGCTGGACTACCGGGCCGGCCAGCTCGGGGCGGCAATCGAACGAGTGCTGGCACTGGACCCGGCGGACGGCTCGGCCGGCGCCCGGCTCCTAGCCAGGTATCGCAGCGAGCTGGCCGCGCTGTCGCCGACCCCGGTGCCGGCGCCGCCGGGCGGTCCGGATCCGGTCGAGCGAACTCCCGGGCGAATCCTGCATCTGGTGACGAACGCACTGCCTTACGTGTCGGCCGGCTACACGGTGCGCACTCACCGGATCGCCACCGCGCAGCGCGCCCGCGGCCTCGACCCACACGTGGTGACCGCGTGGGGGTGGCCGGCGCTGCAGGGCTACGTGGCTGCCGCGCCGGAGGAGTCGATCGACGGGGTCTGGTATCACCGGTTGCTGCCGGACGGCGCGATCGCGGCGGCCGGCACCGATGCCCGGCTGTCCCAGGCCGTAACGGCCACTACCCGTCTGGTCCGTGGTCTGCACCCGGCGGTCTTGCATGCGGCCAGCGACCATCGAAACGGCACCGTGGCACTCGCGGTGCGGGATCGGACCGGCGTACCGATGGTCTACGAGGTGCGCGGGTTCCTCGAAGAGACCTGGCTGGCCAGGCTCGGCGGCTCGACAGCAGGTTCGGCGGCAGCAGACGCCGCGGCAGCCGAAGCCGCGGCCGCGAGCCCGCGCTACGAGCTGGCCCGGGCGCGGGAAACCGCGGTCATGCGCTCGGCGGACGCGGTCGTGACGCTGTCCGCGACGATGCGGTCCGAGATCGTCGCCAGAGGAGTGCCGGCCGAGCGGGTCGCCCTCGCACCGAACGCGGTAGACGCCGCGCTGCTCACCGCGCGGCCGGACGGCGCCGGTTTCCGACGCTCGGTCGGCCTGCCGGCGGACGCGATCGTGGTCGGCTCGGTGTCCACCCTCAACCGCTACGAAGGTTTCGCGACGTTGCTCGATGCGGCGGCACTGTTGCGCGATGCCGGTGGTCCGGTGCACGTATTGCTGGTCGGGGACGGCCCGGAGCGGGCCGGCCTGGCCCGGCTCGCGGCGTCCCTCGGTCTGGCCGACCTGGTCACGCTGCCCGGCCGGGTGCCGGCCGAACGCGCGCTGGCGGCCCACGCCGCGCTGGACGTGTTCGTGGTGCCACGCACCGATGTCCGAGTGACCCGGCTGGTGACCCCGCTGAAACCGGTCGAGGCGATGGCCCTGGGCCGGCCGGTGGTGGCTTCCCAGCTGCCCGCGCTGGCCGAGCTGCTCGAGGACGGTGCCGCCGGGGTGCTGGTGCCGCCCGACGACCCGGTCGCCCTGGCCACCGCACTGGCCGAGTTCCGCGACGACCCGACGACCCGAGAACGGCTCGGTACGGCCGGGCGCGACGTAATCGCGGCAAGCCGCACCTGGGACCGGATCGCGTACACCTACCGCGATCTTTACGCCCAGCTCGACGCGTTACCGTCGCGGACATGACGACACCGCTGCCGAAGATCGAACTGCATGTGCATCTGGAGGGCGCGATCCGGCCGCGCACCCTGCTGGACATCGCCGCCAGGAACGGCTTGTCGCTGCCGTTCCAGACCGAGGCCGAGGCCGCATCGTTCTACCGGTTCCGCGACTTCGACCACTTCCTCGAGATCTGGATGGTGACCACGAACATCCCGCGGACCGCGACCGACTACCGGCAGATCGTGCATGACTATGCCGGCGAGGCGGCCGGACATGGCGCGGTGTATCTGGAGGCGATCTTCTCGCCGTTCGAGCGGATCGTTCGCGGTATCGATCCCGACGAGATCTTCAGCGGCTACTGCGACGGCGCGGCGCAGGCCCGCGAGGAATACGGCATCGAAGTCCGGCTCACCCCGGATATCGGCCGCCAGCTCGACCCGGCCGAGGTCGAACCGCTGCTCGGCCACGCGGCGAAGTACGCCGAGCGGGGCGTGGTCGGGCTCGGGCTGGGCGGCAGCGAGACCCGCTCGCCGACCGAGGCCTGGGCCCGCTGCTTCGCGATCGCCCGCGATACCGGTCTCGGCTCGGTCCCGCATGCCGGCGAAGCGACCGGGCCCGAGCTGGTCAGGGAGGCGATCGACCTGCTCGGCGCGGACCGGATCCGGCACGGCATCGCCGCAGTCGCCGACCCCGATCTCCTCGTCGAGCTGGCCGAGCGCGGAATCGGCTGTGACGTCTGCCCGACGTCCAACGTGCGCACCGGCGTAGTCCCATCGCTGCAGGCGCACCCGCTCCCCCGGATGGTCGCGGCCGGTGTCTCGTGTACCGTGAACACCGACGACCCGGCCATGTTCGACACCGATCTCAGCCGGGAATACGCGCAGCTCGACCAGCTCGGCACCACTGCTTCGAATGCGTTCGCGGCCGGGGTCGCCGGAGCGCTATGCGACGACGCCACCCGTGATCGACTCCGGGAGATCGGCGCCAATGCCGCGTGGTGATCGGTCCGCGGTGCTCGCGGCGGCATTCCCGATCGGCGGTGCGGTCCCGCCACTACGGCTCTAAGCTGGGTCGCTGTGCCCAGTTCGTCCCGCCGCCGTGCCCGCCATCGCCACGACGGCCGCCGTGACGCCGACCGGCCCGGCTATCCCGAGCCGGGTTGGGACACCGGTGAGCGCTGGTACGACCCGGCCGACGAGCAGGCCGGCTGGGCGCCGGCCCCCAGGCATCACGAGCCCGCGCCCTGGCGCTCCGAGGCGTTAGGCGAGTGGGACCGGTTCGGTGCGGCCGGGCCTGGCGTGGCCCAGCCCTTGCCGGTAGAGCCCGATTGGCGGGTTGAGCCCGATTGGCGGGTTGAGCCCGAGTGGCCGGCAGAGCCCGGGCCGGCCGGTGGGCGGCATCGAGTCCGCAACGAGCCGTATCCCGAGCTGCTCGCGCACCACCCGGCCGAGCCCTACGGCGTGGACGACGGCTACGAGCAGCACGGTCCGGACGAGACCCCGGCCCTGCTCGGCCGCATCGTTCGGCTACCGCGCCGCCGGGCCGAGCTGCCCGAGGCGGTTCGGGACTGCCTGCGCTGGGGGATCTTCGCGATCGTGCTGGTGCCGATCTTCCTGATCGCCACCGGCGGCTCGGTGCTCAACGCGGTTGTCGTAGTGCTCTCGATCATCGGGCTCGGCATCGTGGTCATCGGCGCGGTCCGGCTCGGTCATATCGCCCTGCCCAACCTGGAGCCGGCACACCAATTGCAGCCGCTCGAGCCGGAGGTCGCCGATCCGATCGAAGCCGAGTGGCAGGACCCGCCGTCCCGGCAGCCCGGGGATCCACGCAGCCCGACGGGTATACCCGACTATCCGCCGGAGGCAGGCTGGCCGGGACCGGAACCGGATGCGGGCTGGCCGGGTCCCGAGCCGGAGGCAGGCTGGCCGGGCCGGGAGCCCGACCGACCGGACGCCGGCTGGCCCGAGTCCGGCTGGGATCGGCCCGAGTGGGCGCCGCACGACTCGGCCGTCCCGGACTGGCCGCTGTCGCATCGATGATCGTCGAAGCCCGTAGGGTTGCCGTATGACCGACTACCTGGTCTGGATCGACTGCGAGATGACCGGCCTCGACCTGGGCAAAGACGCGCTGATCGAGCTGGCCGTGCTGGTCACCAACGCCGACCTCGACATCCTCGGCGAGGGCGTGGACATCGTGATCAAGCCACCGCAGCAGGCGTTGGACCAGATGGACGAGGTGGTCCGGGTCATGCACGAGGCGTCCGGCCTGCTGCCCGAGCTCGATCGCGGGTTGAGCCTGGCCGAGGCCGAGGAACGGGCTCTGGACTACGTCAAGGCACACGTGCCTGCGGTCCGCAGGGCTCCGCTGGCCGGCAACTCGATCGCTACCGACCGGGGCTTCCTGGCTCGGGACATGCCGATGCTCGAGGGACACCTGCACTACCGGATGGTCGACGTATCGAGCATCAAGGAGCTGGTCCGGCGCTGGTTCCCGCGGGTCTACTTCAACAGCCCGGCCAAGACCGGAAACCACCGTGCGCTGGGCGACATCAAGGACAGCATCACCGAGCTCAAGTTCTACCGCCAGGTAATCTTCGTGCCGCACCCAGGGCCGGATACCGACACGGTTCGGGCGATTGCCGCCCAGTTCGCTCCGCCTGGCTTGATCTTGCCCGAGGAACTCGGCTGAGCTGCCCGGCCCGGACCGCTACACTGGCTCAGCCGCTGCTACGCGGCACATGGTGGGTGTAGCTCAGCTGGTAGAGCACCGGGTTGTGGTCCCGGGTGTCGCGGGTTCAAGTCCCGTCACTCACCCCAAGCAAGATCAGCTAGCCGGAGCGCCGGCCTTCGCCCGCTGGCCGGCCCCGGCGACCGAGATCCAGGTGACCCAGACGTTGGCCCGGTCGCCGGCGATCGCGTTCCAGTGCGTCTGCCGGTTCAGCCGCAGCCGGCCGGTGCCCACCTGGTAGAACGTGATCCGGGTCACCGCGCCGACACTGGCGCCGCCGATGATGCCGCGCGCGCTGAGCGTCTCGTCCCCGGACACCGCGGCGGATACTACCGGGCTCATTCCGTTGGTCTTGATGACCAGGTTGCCGGCCGAGTCGACCGATACCGACTTCACCCCGAGCGCGACGTGGGTGGCGTTGTCGTGAATGTAGGGCCGGCCAGCACCGCGTACGTCGCCCGGTGGGAACCGGATGACCGCGCCGCGGAACCGCAGCCCGGTCCGGTCGCCGATCGCGATCCCGTCCTCGGTCGCCGCTACCTTCCCGGTCGCGGCACCCGCCGCAGCGCCGGTCGCAGCGCCAGCCGCCGTGCCGGCTTCTGGGGCGGCGGCTGCTGCTCCAACTGCCGGTTTGGTCACCGGGGCGGAGTCGAACGCGCCGCACGCGCTCAGCACCATCCCGGCGAGCACCATGCCGACAAACCCGGCCGCCACCACGCGGTCCGACACCGCAACCAACCCGGGCCGACGTACCCGCATCTCCCCCGCCCCCCAACGACGCTGCTTCGCCCGGTGATCCTCGGGCCAACACACCGGTTGGAGCAAAGCCGTGCACGCTCACCCACGCGGCTTGTCACCCGGATCGCGGACCCTCGATCGGATCAGTCCGCCTCGACCAGTGAGCGGGCAATCTCGATCGCGCGCTCCTTGGTGAGCTCGCCCTCGATCCGCAGCGTGGTGCCGCCCGCCTCGACGACCAGCGTCTTGGCCGACATCCGCGCCGACTCCTCGCGGATGTCCCCGGTCCGGTCCACGTACAGCACCGGATGTGCCTCATCCAGCCAGAACCCCAGGTACGAACCGAGCGCGACCGGCTCGGCGTTGAAGGTCAGGTACTTGTCGAACACCGGTGAGATGGAGCCCTGGAACTGGTCGATCCGTAGTGCCGGCCCGTCGCTCCCCGGTTCTACCGGCGGCCGGCCAGGACCGGCGAAGTAGAGCAGCGAGATCACCCGGGGCGGATCGCCGTCGGCCGCAACCACCAGGTCCGGCGGTCCGAGCACGTCCGGCACCCAGATCCGGAACTCGACTGTGGCCCGGGCCACGTCCAGGTCGGTGGTCCGCTCGCCAGGCAGCGGCGCGTACCGGCCGTCCACCGGGACCGGCGACTCCTCACCCTGGTGGAACTCGATCCCGGCGAACCGGAACAGATCCACCACCGCGGCCCGGACCTGCGGGGACACTACGAGGAGGCCGGCGAACACGACCGCGAGCACGGCTGCTGCCTTGACCACCGGGTGCTCCCATCGGCCGCGGCGGCGCGACTCGGGGTCATCGCCGGCAGCCAGCCTGGCCCGCACCGCGGCGGCAACGTCGGGTGGCGGCGGCACATCAAGGTGCCGGCCGAGATCGCGGAGCTCCGCCTCGAGCGGATCCACCGACTCGCCCCACTCGCGCTCAGCCACCCGGCACCCCCTCTCCCAGCGGCTCGACCAGCTTGGTCCGCAGCCGGACCAGAGCACGGGACAGCCGGGACTTCACCGAGCCGGCCGGCCAGCCAAGCACTGTTGCGGTCTCCGCCTCGCTGAGCTCCAAGAAGTACCGGCAGGTCACCACGAGCTGGTCTTTCTCGGACAGCTCGTGCACCGCTGCTAGCAGCACCCGGCGCCGTTCAGCCCGGACCGCCTCGCCCTCCGGATCCTCGGTGCTCGCCTGCTCGGACCCGGCCACCCCGGCCAGCCGCAACGCCAGCCCGCTACGCCGGCGCGCGGACCGGTGCAGGTTCATCGTCTCGTTCGCCACGATCTGCAGCAGCCACGGCCGGAACGCGCTATCCGGCTTGAACCGGTCCAGCGCCCGGTAGGCCTTCACGAACGCCTCCTGCACCACGTCCTCGGCGTCCTCACCCGCACCAAGCAGCGCCGCCGTGCGGTGTGCGGCCGCGCTGTATCGCGCGACCAGCACCTCGTAGGCAGCTAGCTCGCCGGCACGGGATCGGGCAATCGCCGTGGCGTCGTCCGTACGACCTCCTCCGCTGACCGGGCGACCGCCTCGGCAATGCTGATACGGCCAGGTGGCAGCCTTGGTTCCATCCGACGCCCGCGGGTGCCGGGTTGCGCTCGATTTTCCCGCATCCGCATATCGAACGGATAGCGAAGCAGGCGCGGATCGAGCACCGGCAAAGTACGCTGCCTCGCATGATCGTGACGCGGGGGTCTGCCCAGGGGTCTGCCCGGGGG
>JAKEEW010000208.1 GCA_022616375.1 Sporichthyaceae bacterium | reverse complement strand
GGCCAGATGCGGAGCGGCGAAGCCCTGGCCTGGTCGGCCGGCCCGGATCGCTAGCCATCCAGGCCCGGGGCGGATGGCGGGCGGTATCGACAGCTCGAACTCGATCGTCGCGCTACCGTCTAGCAGCACGCCGTGCTGCCGCCAGCCGTCCACCGCCGGCCAGAGCGCGCGCGGGGAGATCACCTGGACCGTCACCGGCCCGTCGTCGGCGCCGGTCACGTGCACCGGTAACCGGGTCGAGCTACCCACGTCGACGGCGACTCCGCCGGGTGCGGTCGCTACCGCGAGGCTGGCTACCGGCGGCCGTACCCAGATCGGCTCGGCCGACTCGGCCGGCGGCCCGAGCGCGGGTCCGGGGGACGCCCAGGCCGGCGGCTCGGCGACCCCGGTGACGGTGGCCAGCTGCCGCGGCGACATCTCGAGCGCCTGCACCTCGTCCGGAAACGGTACGAACAGCCGGATCTCAGCTCGGCAGTGCCGCCCGGCTACTTCGCGGACCAGGATCCTGATCGCACCGTCCGCGGTCAGCGACACCCGGGTCAGCCCGATCTGGCCGGCCGGCTGCACGCTGAGCAGGCTGAACGACGGCGGCAGGTGACCGTCATGGCGGCCGGTTGGGTAGGCGCGCAACGATGGGGTGTCGGCGATCGGATCCGGCTCTCTCGGTGGCTCGGGCTCGGTAGGCGGTGGCTCCGGCTCGGCTGGCGGTGGTTCTGGCTCGGCTGGCGGTGGCGCATTCTCGATGGGCCGGCCGGGCCGGTGGGCCGGTTCGCGGCGGGCCACGATCCGTTCGTTGACCAGGTGATAGATGCGGTAGCCAACCGGCGGCACGTCGTGCACCCGCCAGCCGACCCAGCCGCCGGCCAGGCCACCGTCCGGGTGGCGTTCCGCGTAGTCCAGGTTCGGGTTGGCCTGCCGATCCCACTCGTCAAGCACCGCGACGCTGCGGATCCCAGGCTCGGTCCAGCGATGGCGGATCCACACCATGCCGGACCGCGGTGCCGGAGCCCCGTTGAACACGAGGACCGGCTGATCCTGGCCGCGGGTCTTGATGTGGGACGCGATATGGGCGAACGACCGATCGCGCACCTCGGCCGCCTGATCGTGGGCGGCGCGGCAGCTGGCGAGCAGCTCGACTAGCTCGGGAGTGAGCGCGTCGCCGAGTGACAGTGACCAGCCGCCCTCTCCGACCAGCGACCCGGCCGCCACGAGCGCCGGGTGCGGATACTGCCCGCCGAGCAGGGTGGCCATGGTCGCCCAGAGCTCGGCCTCACGAAGTGCGCGCTCGGCTGTAGCGACGGCTCTCGAGGCAATCTGGTCCATGCCGCACTCCTCTGCGCGGCATCGTAACGCGGTGATCACGGGTGCGGCTCATGATCAGGGACCCGGATAGCCGCAATATGGCGGCAACCGTCCCTGATCATGTCGTTGGATCGGCTGTTGCCGGGGTGAGACACTTGGCCCTGCTCCAGGAGGGCTCGCCTAGTGGCCGATGGCGGCGGTCTTGAAAACCGCTAGGGCGGCAACCCCGTCCTCGTGGGTTCGAATCCCACGCCCTCCGCTGACCTGCATAAACGGCAGGTTCGACTGGCTGGAACCGGTGACGGGACGTCGGCGCCAGTGCTGCGCGGACACAGACGGACGCATGGCGTCATGATCCGGTGTCCTGTTCTGTGGACGGGTGCTGCGACAGCAGCTCAACAACCTTCGCCGCCGAGGCATCGTGAACGGCCTTGCGCACGTGACTGTATAGGTCCTCGGTAATGCGGGTCGTCGAGTGGCCGAGCTGATCGGAGACGACCTTACGGTCGATGCCGGCCTCAAGAGCCAGCGTCGCCGCAGTATGCCGGCCGTCGTGCAAGCGAATGACTGGAAGGCCGGCCGCTGCGGCGATGGCCTTGAACCGATTGGTAACCCGGTCGGGCGGGATAGGGCTGCCGTCCTCGCGAGCGAACACTAGATCGTTGTCTTGGTAGAGCTCTCCCCACTCCCATCGCTCGGTTTGCTGCCGCTTGCGGTGTGTGCTCAGCAGCTCGGCCGTTTCGGCGTCAATAGAGACGGTGCGTCGTCCGGCCCGGGTTTTCGGAGTGTCCTCGACGATCTTCCCGCCGAGCTGGAGAATCGGCCGCGCGATCCGCACGGTGCGG
>JAKEEW010000207.1 GCA_022616375.1 Sporichthyaceae bacterium | reverse complement strand
GGCGAAAGGCCCAGCTTGACGACATCCAGTCGACGCTCGCGCAGGCGCAGAGCAGCATGACCACGTACGCGGAGCAGCTCAATCAGCAGCTAGCCGCGTTGGGAGAATCGCCAAGCACGCAAGACCTGCTGGCCCTTCAGTTTCAGATGAGCCAGCTCTCCGTGACCCAGTCCGCGGTCTCCGCACTTATGAAGGAGACGGCCGACATGATGAAGAGCATCATCCAGAAGCTCTGACACCGAACGGGCCGACTGGGCGCTGGACGGGGTCCAGCGCCGCACCGCGGTCATGATGGCTGCATGACCGGCACTACCCCGCTGTGCCCGCGTTGCGGGTCGGTTGCCCTCCAGTCGACCGAGGTGGCGGGGTCGGTGTCCTGCTTTCGCTGTCCGCGGTGTGGGCGCCGATACGCGCAGTCGGAGGGTGGTCCGCTGACCGAACGGTGGCCGGGACCGTTGGGTCTGGTGTTGTACGGCGTCTTGTTCGCCGAGCGCCCACAGGACCGGGCGGCGAGTGTCGCCGCGAACCTTGGCCACCTCGACCCCGCCGCGATCGTGTCCGAGATCCGGCTCGAGCTAGGCCGTCCCAGTCAGCCGATACGCGCGATCCTGCCCGGCATGCGCGCCAGCGAGGCAGACCTCCGCGAGTTCCTCGCGCTGGTCGCCGACGAACTCGACCGGATCGCTCAGCGACCCGGCGGTGGGTGAGGATCGTCGCCGGGTCGCGAATCACCGCTATGGCTGGAAGTCCGGATCTGGCTTGATGACCGAGAAGTGCGCACCCTGTGGGTCGCCGAGCACGGCAAACCGGCCGGCCGGCGTGTCGGTCGGGGGAACGGACACCGTGCCGCCGAGGCTCTCCGCCTTGGCCGCGATGGCGTCGGTGTCATCGACGTTGAAATACACCATCCAGTGCGACGGCAGGTCGGGCGGCCACATGTCGCCGTCCATCGGCATCATCCCGCCCACCGCCGTGCCGCCGAGCTCCCACAGCGTGTAGGTGGCGTCCTCCATTGCGATGTCGCGCGGTGTGACCCCGAGCACCTGCTGGTAGAACGCCTTGGCGGCCGCGGCATCGCGCGACATGAGCTCATTCCAGCCGAGGCTGTTGGTCTCGCCCATGACCTCGGCTCCGGACATGGATCCGGCCTGCCAAACCGCGAACGCGGCACCCGCCGGGTCGAGGTACACAGCCATGCGTCCATAGCCCATGACGTCCATCGGCTCCATCACCACGTTGCCACCGGCCGCCCGCACATTGGCAGTGGTGGCATCAACGTCGTCGGTGGCGAAGTAGGTGGTCCAGGCCGGCGGTTGATCCGGGCTCATCTGCTGACCGACCGCGGCGACCGCCTTTCCACCCGTGCGGAAGGTGGTGTAGCCCTGTGCCTCCGGCTCCGGGGCTATGTCGGCGGTCCAGCCGAACAGGTCCTGATAGAACTCCGCGGATGCCTTCGCATCAGGCGATGCAAGATCGACCCACGCGATCCTGCCGGGCGCATACGACATGACCTGTCTCCTCCGGGGACTGCGGGTAGCCACGGTGGCCGCCATCGGCATCTTGCCATCGTGCCGAGGGCTCGAGCGGTCAATCGCCGGTCACCGGTACCGCGATCGGCCTAGTGCCACGGCGTGGGCGGCCGAACCGGTCACATCTGTTGGTCGGCGTCCGTCAGAGCAGTAGTCAGCCACAATCCAGCGAGGAGACATCGACATGCGTCCCAAGATCAACGCCATCACGCTCGCCGTCGAGGATCTGCAGCGGTCCAAGCAGTTCTACGGCGAGGGGCTGGGCTGCACGATCGAGCAGGACCAGCCCCAGTACGTGTCGTTCAGCCTGGGTGAGGGCTCGTCCGCGCTGTCGCTGTACCCGCGACGGGCCTTGGCCCACGACGCCGGAGTCGATGCGCAGGGAAGCGGCTTCGCCGGGGTCACCTTCAACTACTTCGCGGCGTCCAACGAGGCGGTTGACGATCTGCTGGCGCAGGCGGAGAAGACCGGCGGCGCCATCGTTCGACCGGCGCAGCAGGCACAGTGGGGCGGCTACTTTGGCTACTTTGCCGACCCCGACGGCTACCTGTGGAAGGTCGTTGCGGCCGAAGGATGAGCTACCACGGTTATCGGCGGCGGCCGCTCGAGGACGGCCGCCGCCGTGCGTCACCGGCAATTCGCGGGTAGTGGGGCTACCCGGCGAACGGACCGGCGTTCCAGGTGATCTCCGCGGCCACCTGCTGACCGGCCGTGTTGGGGTGGAAGTAGTCCCACTGGCTCACGTGCGACAAGGTGAACTGGAAGTTGAAGACCGCATTGTCGTCGAAGTCGCACCGGGGTCCGAACGCCGCACACGCCTGGGCGAGTTGGGCGTTGTATTCCACGACCCGCTGCTGCACCCGATCCCGGCGCGCCACATCGGCGGACGCGTTCGACAGCGGATTGGCCAGCATCGACTGGCAGATCCCGAGGGCGGACCAGGCCAACCGGGCCGAGAAGCTGCCCCGGCCGATGGCCCACAGCCGCTTCACGTCCGGGATGCTCGCCACGAACACCTGGGCGTTGGATGGCAGACCCGCTTGGAGGACGCCCAGCCCCGCGTCGATCTGGGCTCGGAACGTGGACACTGGCGTCATCTGCGACTCCGACGACCGGCATGCGTCGTTCGCGCCGATCTCGATGGTCACGTACTCCACGCCCTGACCGACCGCCAGCCCCGCCTGCCGAGCCAGATCGCTCGCCCTGGCGCCGCTGAGAGCGTCGTTGCGTTGCCGGCCCAAGATCGCCGGATTGCCGGCCAGGATGCGCCGGTAGTGGCTGTTGACCGCGCTGCCGGTGCTCCAGGAGCGGCTGGTGCAGTCGAAGTAGAACCCGCAGGCGTTGAAGCCGCGGGTGATCGAGTCACCCAGACTCGCCATCGAGTTGGGTAACGTGACGGCTCCGGATGCGTTGGGCGCACCCGCGGCGAACACCACGCCGGCCGCGATGGCGGCCACGATGACCAGTTGGCGGATCCGGATCAGTACCACGCGAGCCATGCCCTACCTCCTTGCGCGGAGCAGCCGGTCGACCCGGCCTGGCCGAGACAGTGCAGCCGGTGTCACCCTTCCCAGCACGCGGCCCCTCAACCGTCGACACTTGACGGACCTACCGCGCGGCCCGCCCCGGGTATGCTCGCTCGTCGCACCGGCGGGCCACGGCAGAGGAGCACGACGCGTTGACCACGGATCTGATCTTGGAGCAGGCACTGCGCCGGGTCGGGCTCGATACATCGGATCTGTCGGTCACGCACGTCGACCACAATCGGTGGCTCACGGCCGGGATCTGGCAGATCTCGACGTCCGAGGGATCCAGGGTCCTGAAGTACCTCAGCGCCCATCGAGATCCCGGCGAAACGCAGATGACCGCGCACTGGACCGCGGGCTCCGGCGCGGCCGCGCACTGGAACTACTGGGCCCGCGAGGGTCTGGCCTACCAGCACCGGCTGCCCGACGCCTACGGTGCGGCCGGGATTGTGGCGCCTGAGGTGTTGGCGGTGGACCGTACCGACACCGACATCGTGCTCCTGCTCGAGTTCGTCGCGGGGGAGCCCGGCGACCGCTGGGACGTCGCGGACTACGCGGATGCGGCAATGGCACTGGGCCGCGCGCAGGGTCCATTCGCGGCCAGGCGGCCGGTGCCCGGGTTTGACTGGCTCAGCCGGCGCTTTCTTCGCGACTACAGCACCGAGAAGCCGGTGGACTGGTCGTTGCTGTCCGACGATCGGGCCTGGGACCAGCCGCTGATCCGCCGGAACTTCCCGACCGAGCTGCGCGAGGCCGCCAGCCGGCTGCACGAGTCGCGCGAACGCCTCTACACGATCATGGAGAGCCTGCCGAGGACCCTGTGCCATCTGGACTTCTGGACCAAGAACCTGATCAGGCGACCGGATGGCACGATCGCGCTGCTCGACTGGGCATTCGTCGGGGATGGCGCGCTCGGGGAGGACGTCGGCAACCTGATCCCGGATGCCGCACTCGACCACTTCGTCGCGGCAGCCGATCTTCCCGCGCTGGAGGCCGCGGTCTTCGACGGGTATCTCAAGGGGATCCAGGATGCCGGATGGACCGGAGATGCCCGGCTAATCCAGCTCGGGATGTGGGCGTCGGCGGTCAAGTACGACTGGCAGACGCCGTCGATGCTGGCCGCCGCTTCCGCGCCGGTCCAGCTGCGGTACGGCGGGGCCGGGCAGATCGATGCGGACTACCGGTTCCGGGAGCGGGGTCTTGCCCTGTTGCACAACGCGCGCAACGCTCGGCGAGCCCTCACGCTCGCCGAAGCGCTCGGCGGGCTGGGCTAGGGGAGCAGCTGGTAGAAGCGCCAGAAGTCGGTTGTGAGCGGCAGGATTCGGGTCTCGCCGAAGCCGGCCGCCTCGGCGAAGGCGCGCAGGGTCGAGGGGCGCATCACCGCCCCGGTTGCGGCCGTCTGCGGGTCGCCCATGACGCCCGGCAGGCAGCTCAGCACGCTCCAGCCGTAGTGGTAGCGGTCGAGCTCGGAACCGGGTGCGGCGAACTCGTCGTCGACCAGCTCGTCGGCGATCAGCACCGAACCGCCGTCGGCGAGAATCCCGCGGATCCCGCGCAGCGCGTCCGCCGGGCGCGGGATGTCGTGCAACGCCTCGAAGATCGTCACCAGGTCGTAGCGGGTGGTCGGCTCCAGCGTGGCCGCGTCCGCGACCTCGAACGTGACCCGGTCGGCTACGCCGGCTTGCTGCGCGTGTGCGGTCGCCGCGACGATCGCGTCCCGGTCGAGGTCGAGCCCGGCCACGGTGATCCCCGGGTAGGCCTGCGCCATCGCGATGCTGGACCAACCGGTGCCGCAGGCGATGTCGGCCACCCGGGCCGATGGCTCGGCCCGAAGCCGCTGGTCGATGTCCGGCAGTGCCGGGAGCCATTCGCGACCCAGCAGGTTCAGGAACAGCGCCCGGTTGAACTCGGCTCTGCCCTCGGGCTCCCACGGCAGCGGCGGAGGCGCGTCGCCGGTCCGGAACGCGTCAACGAGCTGCGGTAGCGGCCTGGCCGCGCGGACGATGTCGATGCCCTTGTAGCCCTGGTAGCGCACGTCGTCCGGGTCGGCCAGCACCGGCACGTGCTCGGGTGGCATCCGGTAGCGCCGCTGCAGTGCCGCCGCGCCGGCGTCATCGACGTCCAGCAGCCCGCTACTCGCCTGCTGCTCGAGCCACTCCCTGACATACCGTTCGGCCGTCCCGGTCCGGTCGGCGAGCTCCGTCGACGTGACCCAGCTGCCGTCGGCCAGCGTGCGGTACAGGCCGAGGCGATCCCCGAGGTAGACGGTGAACAGCTCGAGGGCGCCGAGCGTATCGGCGAATAGCCGTTGGACCAGGGCTGCGGTTCTGTCGCTCTGCGGGTTCATCGGGTCTTGATCGTACGCCGCAGCTCCTGGAACGCGGTGGTGACCCGGCTGAGCTCGTCAAGCATCTCGATCGCGGCGTGCCGCATGACCGGAGTGGACACCAGCCGGCCGTCGGTGTCGAGCGCTTGCCGTAGGTGGATCACAACCGCCTCCGCGATGGGCATCATCTTCAGCGCCGAGACCACCGGTTTGATGGTCTGCACCGCGCGCAGGCCACCCGAGGTCATGCCGTAGCTGACGAATCCGACCGGCTTGTCGTGCCACTCGTAGTAGAGGTAGTCCAGCGCATTCTTCAACGGTGCGGTGTAGCCCTGGTTGTACTCCGGCATGACGAACACGAACGCGTCGGCCGCGGCTGTGATCTCGCTCCAGGCTTGCGTGTGCTCGTGCAGGTAGGGGTGGTCCTCCACGGCCGGGAACGGCTCGTCCAAGAACGGCAGGTCGAGCGCGGCCAGGTCGACCACGTGCACGTCGAAGCCGGCGTGCTCACGCGCAACGGGCACGAACCAGTCCGCGACCTGCGCACCCACCCGTCCGGGTCGGGTGCTGGCGACGATGACGTTGAGGCGTGGCACGAGGGGCTCCTGTATCGACGGTGAGCTTGGGGAGGAAGTAGTGCACGAGCGGGCCGATCGTGATCGCGTAGAGCACGGTCCCGACACCGACGGTGCCGCCCAGCAGCCAGCCGAGCGCGAGCACGGTCAGCTCGATCGAGGTCCGGACCAGCCGGATGGAATGGCCGCGGGCGGCGAAGCCGGTCATCAGGCCGTCCCGCGGACCAGGGCCAAGACCGGCGCCGACGTAGAGCCCGGTCGCGATCGCGTTCATGACGATGCCCGTGGCCAGCAGGATCGAGCGCACGCCGAGGTGGTCGGCCGACGGCAGCAGATCGAGTGCGGCCTGGGCCACGAGACCCACCACGACAACGTTGGCGAGGGTGCCGTAGCCGGGGCGCTGTCGCAGCGGGATCCACAGCAGTAGCACAACCACTGCGACCCCGTTGATCACCCAACCCAGCGGGAGCCCGGTCTTGCGGGCCAGGCCCTGGTGGAGCACGTCCCATGAGGCCAGGCCGAGATCGGCCCGCACCATCAGGGCGATGCTGACTCCGAAGAGGACCAGGCCGGCGTGCAGATTGACGAGCCTCTTAGTTGACACGTCATCAGTCTAGCTCGAAGATTGATGACATGTCAACTAGTTGCTAGATTTGACTGTATGGCTCAACCGCGATGGCTCGACGAGACCGAGATGCAAGCCTGGATCGGATACCGGCGGATGCGCCTGCTGCTCGATCTCCAGCTCAACCGGGATCTCATGAACGACAGCGGCCTGTCCGAGCCGGACTACGACGTGCTGTCCAACCTGTCCGAAGCCGCGGGTCATCGGATGCGGCTGGGCGACCTGGCCAAACACATGCGGTGGTCCACGAGTCGCCTGTCGCACCACATCACCCGGATGCAACGGCGCGGGCTGGTCGACCGCGAGGAATGCGCCGACGACGGTCGCGGCTCGATGCTCGTGCTCACCGCGGCCGGGCTACGGACGATCGAGCGTGCGGCTCCGGGGCATGTCGAGTCGGTCCGCCGGAACATGATCGACCTACTCAGCAGGGACGAACTCGAGGCGCTTGCCGCGCTCAGCCACCGGATCGTCGCCCGGCTCGAGGCGCAGTAGGCACCGGACGACGGCTTTCGTCATAGGCCGCAGCTAACCGGAGCCGTTGACCTGGCCGGTGAGGACCACTTGGTCGGACGGTTCCGGGCCGTCGGACTCGCGCTGCAGGGTGACGAAAAGCTCCGGATACAGGTTCGGATCCACTCCGCTCCAGAGGTCGATCGGGATGCCGCCGACCTTCCAGTGGAACGATCCGAGCGGCACCGTGCCCTGCGGTCCGCGCATCCAGGCCGCGTAGTAGTTGCCCGGCCCGGCCGGGCCCAACCCGGTGATGTTCAGCGTGATGGCGATGCCGGCGGACTTGGTCTCCAGCGTCGCGGCCGCGGTGGCGTTCGGAGCCAGCGCGGTGCCGGACAGCTGGTGGGTCGGCAGGGTCGCAGCCTGTGGCCAGAGCAACACCGCGAGCGCGATCCCGGCGGCCGCGGTGGCCAGCGCCGGAACCCACCAGCGGGCCCGCCGTGGGCCGGCGCTGTGACTGCGCCGCCGGCGCCTGGCCTCGAGCTCGGTCTCGCTGCGCGCCGGCACCGGCTCGGTTGCGCGAGGTGCCTCAACCGGTCCGGCCGGGTTGGGTGCTTGGGCCGGCCCGGTCGCCGCTGCTTCGGCCCTGGCCTGGGCAAGCAGCCGGTCGCGCAGGTGCCGGGGTGGGCCGTCCCAGGTTGCCGAGTCGGCCAGCACCTCGCCGATCCGGTCCAGCCGCTCCCGGTCGTGGGCGGGCAGCTGCGGGTTGTCCTGCTCGGGGTCGAGGTAGTCGGCCCAGTCGTTACGCGTGGTCATGTCGCACCCCGCGATTCAGGAACGTCGACCACATGGGCAAGGAGCGAAGCAAGCCGGCGGTGGGCCCGATAGGAGCGCGACTTGACCGTGCCCACCGGAACCCCGAGCGCGTCAGCGATCTCTGGATGAGTCATCTCCTCGAAGTGGGACAGCTGGATGATTGTCCGCTCTTCCTCGGGTAGCTCGTCCAGGGCGAGCCGGACCTCCCAGGCTTCCCAGGCCTGCTCGATCCCGGGCAGGCGTACCACCACGTCGCGCTCGGCCTCGTGCCCGCCCTGGGTCGTGCGGGACTCCCGCCGATGAAGATCCACCGCGGTCCGGCGGGCAATGGTCAGCAGCCAGGGCGCCAGCGCACGAGCCGGGTCGAAGCTGGCCGCGGCGCGCCACGCGCGCATGAAGGTCTCCTGGGTGGCGTCCTCGGCGAGTTGCCGATCGCGCAGCACAGTCATCGCTACGCTCCAAACCGCCCGGTTGAACCCGTCGTAGATCTGGCCCAGTGCCTCCACGTCGCCGCGCGGAACGCCGCGATCGTGTCGGCCGACGGCCCGGACAGCCGTAACTGGTCCATCGAGTCCTCCGCGCGCGCAACTCGCGCACCCGATGCTTGCACACCTAGTCCTACGCGGGGAGTGGGCCGAGCGGTTCATCGCGATGTTGATGCGGTCATTGGCAGGTTGCGCTCCGGAGCCGCCGCCCCGAAGCGCAACCTGCCCCCGGCCCTCCCCCGGGCTCATCGCCGGATCAGCCAGGAGTCGACGCCGTCGCCCATCCCGCTGGTGCCGGAGATCACGTAGCCGCCGTCTGTCGGGGCGGCGATGCCGGTGTTCATGACCGCGATACGCAGCCCGGCTGCTGCTCGATTCTTGCCTAGCCGCCGGCACGCTGGTGGAACGGCCCGGGCGCCGCTACGGCCTTAGTGCAGTAGTTCGCCGAGCTTGGTGACGGTGGCCCAGTTCCGCGCGGTCCCGGCGATCTCGGTGTTGGCCTGACCACGCGCCAGCAGCTCGGCGAGCACGCTCTTCCCGTAACCGTCCGGAGTGTGCAGGAACAGCGTGCGATCGACCACCGACACGGTGTCCCGGCTGCCTAGCTGCTCGGCCTTGGCCTGGGCGGCCTCGATGTCCGCGTGCTGCGCGGCGGTCGGCTTGCCGGTAAGGAAGATCGCGTGGACCAGCTTGGGATTGGGTTCGTCCGGATACGGGTTGGTCTTGATCACCTTTGCCAGCTCGGCGCGGGTGAGCACGACCACCCGCGGTCGCACGC
>JAKEEW010000206.1 GCA_022616375.1 Sporichthyaceae bacterium | reverse complement strand
TGCTCTACCTCACCGGACCGCCCGAACCGTTCGTGCCCGAACCACTGATCGGCGAGCTGACCTGCGGCGTGCTGGTCACCTATGCCGGCCAGGAGGCCGCGGCTCGCGAGGTGATGGCGCCGCTGCGCGAGCTTGGTGCGACCGGCGAGATGATCGCGGAGCTGCCGTACGCGGAGTTCCAGAGCATGCTCGACGACCCACCCGGCTACCGCAACTACTGGTCAGCCGAATACCTGGACGCGATCCCGGACCAGGCGCTCGAGCTGTTCTGCGCGCGGGCCAACGACATGGTCGTCCCTTCGCCGTCCCAGCACGTGCTGTTCCCGATGGGTGGTGCGGTGGCCAGAGCCGACACCGACTACCCGGTGCCGTGGCGGCGGGCGCCCTGGGCGGTCCATCCGCTCGGGCTCTGGGAGGACCCGGCCGACGACGTGCAGGGGATCGGCTGGGCGAAGGGAATCCGGGCCGACCTGGCGCCGTGGTCCAGCGGCTCGGTGTATCTGAACTTCATCGGCGACGAAGGCAGCGACCGGGTGCTGGCCGGCTTCGGCGCGGACAACTACCGCCGGCTGGCTGCGGTCAAGACCCAGTACGACCCGGACAACACGTTCCGGCTCAACCACAACATCGCGCCGGGTTGATCGATGTCCGGAGTTTGCCCGGGCCCGGCAGCGGTGATTGTGCTGGGATGAGGCCGTCATGACTGCGACCGGGCAGCAGCTACGGATCCCGGTTGGTGCCGTGCGGCTGGACGCCGACCTGATCCGGCCCGAGCCGGCGCACGGCGTGGTGCTGTTCGCGCACGGCAGTGGCAGCAGCCGGCACAGCCCGCGAAACCGTTACGTAGCCACCCAGCTGGCCGAGTCCGGGCTGGTCACCGTGCTCGCCGACCTGCTGACCCCGGCAGAGGAGCAGGTCGACCTGCAGACTCGGCACCTGCGCTTCGACATCGACCTGCTGGCCGAGCGGGTGATCGGCCTGGTGGACTGGCTGGCCGGCAACGAGTCGACCGCGGGCCTGCCAATCGGTGTATTCGGCGCCAGCACCGGCGCCGCGGCGGCGCTGGTCGCGGCCGCGGCGCGGCCGGATCAGATCGCGAGTGTGGTCTCTCGCGGCGGTCGGGCCGATCTGGCCGGTCGCGCGCTTGCGGTGGTCCGCCAGCCCACCCTGCTCGTGGTGGGGGCCAACGACCCGGTGGTCATCGACCTGAACCGGCAGGCCATCGACCAGCTGACCGGCGAGAGCGTGCTCGAGATCGTGCCTGGCGCGTCGCATCTGTTCGAGGAGCCGGGCACATTGGAGCGAGTCGCCGCGCTGGCCGGGCACTGGTTCGCCCGCACCCTGCGCTAGCCCTGGAAGGCAAACTCCGGGCCGGTCTACATGTCGGATTATCTTGTGTTCTGCCGTCTATAGCGGGATCTTTTGCGGTACGGCCCACTTAGCCCGCACGATTGGCGTTCCGATCGGCTTCTCGGTCGCCATCCTCGCCTTACTTGCTGCCGGCCTCGCGAGTTGCGGGTCGGCACCAGTCGTCGATCCCGACGCCGGCACACCCAAGCTCCGCGGTGAGCGTGAGCTGCTCAACCCGAGGATCGATCCGGCCACCTTCGAAGAAGAAGCCGGCGAGGGCCGGCATCTGGTCCCGCTCGGACCGTTCGAGCCGGTCATCGCTGCCGCGGCGCCCGGCTGGGTGGGGCAGTCCGTCATGGACCAGACCACCGATGACTGGGAGCCGGCGGTCGCGTTCGACCCGAACGGCACCTATGGCTACTTGCTCACCACCAGATATGGCGCGCCCAAGGCGTGCAACAACTGTCCGAGCCCGTCGATCTGGATGTATCGCTCGACCGACGGTGGCGCGACCTGGGGAGCCCCGACGTATCTCTGCGCCTGCCCCAAGATCAAAAGCCAGCACGACCCGCTGGTCGAGGTCGCGGCCAACGGTCACGTCTACGCGGTCTGGATGAACGGCTTCAACCCCGGCGTGGTGTTCGCCAAGTCCACCGACCACGGTCTGACCTGGTCGGCGCCGAAGTCGCTGGACGGCAGGCTGAACTGGTCGGACAAACCCGTCCTGGCGGTCTCGGCGGACGGGCAGCACGTCTACGTCGCGTTCAACCACAGCGACTCCTACATCGCCGCCTCGCACAACGGCGGGGCCACGTGGGGCGCCGCGGTCAAGACCAACACCGACGGCCGGTACTACTTCGCCGGCGGTGGCGCGGTGCTGCCCAACGGGAATGCGGTGTTCACCTCGTCCAGCTTCACCCAGACCTCGACCGGCAACGTGTTCGTGCACGTGATGCGCTCCACCAACGGCGGCGCGAGCTGGACCCAAACCCAGGTCGCGACCACGCCCGAGCAACCGGACTGCCTGGCCGCCGGCTGCCCGATCGACTACTACGGGACCATCCCGGCGCTCGCCGCGGACGCCCAGGGCACACTGGTGCTCGCCTACACCGGGCCCACGGTGGCCAAGGGGCCGCAACGGATCTGGGCGCGGTCCTCGACCGACAGCGGGGCGAGCTGGAGCGCGCCGGTCGACCTCGGTGGAGCGGCCGGGTCGAACTCCAACTTCGCCGCGCTGGCCGCCACCGCCAACGGTGACTTCCGGATGTTCTACATGCAGGACACCGGCACCGGCGATACCTGGAACACGCTGTTCAGACGATCCACCGACGGCGGAGCGACCTGGACCGCCGCGGTCGACATCGCCGACGCGACCAGCGGCCCGCCCTACGTGACCCCGGCCGGGTTCCTCGAGCCGTACGGCGACTACGGCGAGATCGCGGTCAGCCCGGGCGGCGGCACGTTCGCCACCTGGGGCCAGGGTCCAAGCTACGACGGCCCGGGCGGCACCTGGATCAACCGCACCAGCTAGCCGGCCCGCTCGGTCAAGCTGGCCGTACCCCGGAGGCCAGCTTGACCGAGATCGGCAGATCGACGCCGCCCCCCGCGCTGGCGTGCCGAGCGATCAGCCGGTCGAAGGTCTCCCGGATCCTGACCTGGGTGGCCTTCGACTGGCCGAGCACCAGCGGCGAGATCCGCACGCTCCCGGCCAGCAGCGCATCCCACAGCCGGCCGGTGTCGTCGATGTGCTGCTCGAACGTGACGGTCCGCACCGACACCCCGGTGAAGCCGGCGCCGGTCAGCAGGGCGGTGAACACGGTCTCGTCGGCGAACCGGAAGAACGACGGTCCGGGCGGCAGGTCGGGCGGGGGCACCGCACCGGCCTCGTTCACCGCATCGACCAGCACGCCCATCAGCCGGGTTCGCTCGGGCAGATCCCAGGTGGTCAGCGCGACCCGCCCGCCGGGCGCGAGCACCCGGGCGAACTCCGCGGCCGCCCGGTCCGGCCAGCCCAGGTGCAGGATCACGAAGTTGCCCACGACTGCGTCGAACGCGGCGTCGGCCAGGTGGAGCTGCTGGGCATCGCCCTGGCGGAACTCCAGATCGGGGTAGGTCCCGCTGGCCAGCTCCACCATGCTCGCGGCGACGTCGACACCCAGCACGGTCGCCCCCCGAGCCGCGCCGGCCGCGGCTACCCGCCCCGGACCGCTGGCGATGTCGAGCATCCGGGTGCCCGGCCCCACCTGCGCGGCATCCAGCAAGGGGTCGATCAACCGAGCGGTGATACCGGTGAAGTAGCCGGCGTACGCGCTCGCCCGCTGCTCCCAGCCGGCCGCCTCGAACGCGTTGAAGGCATCCGCGTCAATCGTCTCGGTGTCCACTGTCGACCTCCATGCCGGCGTAGTGCCGCGAGCCCGACGCCGCAGCCGCCTGCGGCCATGTTCGCGGTCCGTCGGGCGCCGCGGACATTGGGCACGCACCTTATCATTCGAACCCGCCGCCTTACCCCGGTGCCTGGTGTGGATGCGCCGGTAGCGCGAAGATTGGCAAGTGCCGCAGCCGCCGCGCCAGGCGGGCGGGTTCGTCGGTCGCGCCGCCGAGCTCGCCTGGCTGTCCGCGGCGCTGGACCGCGAGCGTGCACGTCTCGCACATCCTGCGCAAGCTCGGGGCGGCCAACCGGCTGCAGGCGGCCGAGATCGCGCACCGGCTGACGATCGGCACCGACTCCCGATAGGCGCTTGTCGGATCGGTCTGGCACCCTCTTCAGGCGTGCCGCCTGCCGATCCGCTCGATCTCGAGCTGCCGTTCCAGCCGCCCTACGACGCCGCCGCGATGTGGCGGTTCCTAGCCGGCCGCGCGGTGCCCGGACTGGAGGAGATGGCCGGGCCAAGTTACCGCAGGGTGCTCGACCTGGCGCACGGCCCGGCAGTGGTTGGTCTCACCCCCCGCGAAGGACACTTCCACTGCACGGTCGAGCTCGCCGATCCGCGGGACCTGGACCAGGCCGTCGCCAGGTGCCGGCAGCTGCTCCACCTGGATGCCGATCCGCGCGCGCTGGCGGCCGGGCTCGGCTCCGATCCGCTGCTCGGACCGCTGGTGCGCGCCCATCCCGGCCTGCGGGTTCCGGGCAGCGTGGACCCGTACGAGACCGCGATCCGGGCGGTGATCGGTCAGCAGGTCTCGGTGCCCGCGGCCCGGACCGTGGCCGGGCGGCTGGTCGCCGGATACGGCACGCCGTTGCCGACCCCGACCGGCGGACTGACCCATGCCTTCCCTACCCCGCAGGTGCTGGCCGGGGTCGACCGGCTCCCGATGCCGGCCGCTCGGACCCGGACGCTCACCGCGGTTGCCGCCGCGGTCGCGGCCGGAACCGTGCCGCTGCGGTTCGGAGCCGAGCCGGCCGAGGCGACCGCCGCACTGCAGGCCATCCCGGGGATCGGCCCGTGGACCGCCAGCTACGTCGCGTTGCGCGGGCTTGGCGATCCGGACGCGTTCCCCGGCACCGATCTCGGGATCCGGTATGCGCTGGTCAACCTCGGGGTCGCCGATCATCGACCGACGATCGCGACGCTGGCCGAGCGGTGGCGACCGATCCGCAGCTACGCCGCCCAACACTTGTGGACCAGCCTCGGTTCCACCGGCCGGGACAGCTAAGTGCAACCCGGGGGTTGCGCATCAAGCGATTCGTGTGCAACCCTGGAGTTGCACATAGCGAACCTAAGGAGCTGAGGCCGGATGACCGCAAACCGGATCGAGCAGGAGACCTTCATCACCGCACCCGTCGAGCGGGTATGGGCGGTGCTGACCGAGCCCGAGCACGTCGTCGGCTGGTTCGGGGACGAGGCCGAGATCGAGCTTCGGCCCGGCGGCAGCATGGTCCTCGGATTCCGCGAGCACGGCCGGGTGCACGCCGTGGTGGAGACGGTCGAGCCGCCCCGGGTCTTCGCCTACCGCTGGGCCACGAAGCCGGACGAGAAGCCGGAAGCCGGGAACTCCACCCTGGTCGAGTTCACCCTGGTACCGGACGGAGCTGGCACCCTGCTGCGAGTAGTGGAGACCGGCTGGACCGAGCTGGCGATGCCGGCCAGCGAGCAGGAGAGCCGGCGGGCCGAGAACACCCAGGGCTGGCTGGCCGAGATCGGCGAGCTCAAGCAGTACGCCGAGGCGAGCTAGGAGCGCCCAGCGATCCGATGAGCCAGCCCACCGACACCGTGGACGCGGTCCTCGCCGCGCTCGCCGACCCGATGCGGCGGCGCCTGCTCGGCACGCTCGCCGAGCGCGGCGAGGCAACCGCGACAACGCTGGCCACCGTGCTGCCGGTCAGCCGGCAGGCGGTGGTCAAACATCTGAACGTGCTGGATCGGGCCGGTCTGGTCCAGGCCCGTAAGCAGGGACGCGAGGTGCGCTACCTGGTCCGGCCGGACGCGCTCGACCGCACTGCCCGGTGGATGGATCAGCTAGCGGCGGACTGGGCCCGCCGGCTCGACGCAATCAAGCGGATTGCGGAATCGGACAGCTGGAGCTAGGGCCCGCGCCTCTCACGAGGGGCGTCGGTCAACGGCTCGCGGGAGGCGCGGGATTGGTCTTCGTCATGACCGCACCTCCTTTCCTCTGGACGCCACGAGAAGTATGACTCGCCGGCCGGCCGCAGTCGAGGGAATTCTGCGGTGGGCGACCCGGCGATCCGCCGGGATGCTCCGGGCAGCACATACGCTCGACGCGTGCAGAGCTTCATCGACGTCGTGTGGCTGGTCACGATCGTCGTCGCGGTCACCGCACTGGCCAGGCGCTGGTCCCTGGTCACCCCGATCCTGCTGGTCATCGTCGGGCTCGCGCTGTCGTTCATACCCGGCTTCCCGATCATCCATCTGCACCCGGAGTTCGTCCTGATCGGGGTGCTACCGCCGCTGCTCTACGTGGCCGCGGTGGAGACCTCGGTGCCGGCGTTCCGGTTCAACCTGCGGCCGATCCTGCTGCTCGGGGTCGGGCTAGTGATCTTCACGATGCTCGGGGTCGGGCTGGTCGTGCACGCGCTGCTCCCGGAGGTGCCGTTGAGCGCGTGCCTGGCCCTGGGTGCCGTGGTGGCCCCGCCGGATGCTATCGCCACGACCGCGATCGCCCGCCGGATCGGGCTACCCAGACGGATCGTGACGATCCTGGAGGGCGAGAGCCTGATCAACGACGCGACCGCGCTGGTGCTGTTCCGGGTGACGGTCGCCGCGGCGATCGGATCGGCGGTCGGGATCGGTCAGATCACGGCTGAGATCCTGCTCGCCGCCGGCGGTGGGTTCCTGGTCGGCGGCATCGGCGCCGTCCTGCTCGGTTACCTGCACCGGCGGACCACGGACCCGCTGCTGGACAACGCGCTGTCGCTGCTGACGCCGTTCCTGGTAGCGCTGGCCGCCGAGCAGATCCGGGCCTCACCGGTCGTCGCGGTCGTGGTGACCGGGCTCTACCTCGGGCACCGGCTGCCGATCTTGATGTCGGCGGGATCCAGGCTCCAGATGGGCGCGTTCTGGCGGATGGTGAAGTTCCTGCTCGAGGGTCTGGTCTTCCTGGTGCTCGGGCTGCAGCTGCGTGAGGTCATCGAGACGCTGGACACGCCGGCGCGGGACGTCCTGGTGTTGACTGCAGCGGTGCTCGGCACCGTCATCGTGACCCGGTTCATCTGGGTGTATCCGGGCACCTACCTGCCCCGGCTGATCCCGCGGGTGCTCGCCCGCGACCCGGCTCCCCCGCTGGCCGTGCCGACCGTGATCGGCTGGGCCGGGATGCGCGGAGTGGTCACCCTGGCCACCGCGCTGGCACTGCCGGCCACGCTCGCCGGTGACGCGACGTATCCACGCGGCCTGTTCATCTGGCTCGCGTTCGCGGTCATCGTCGGAACCCTGGTCATCCAGGGGCTGACCCTTCCGGGGTTTGCCCGCCTGGTCCACGTCCGGCCCGACGATGCGACTCAGGACATTCTCGCCGAGGCAGCCGTCCAGCACGCGGCCAGCCGGGCGGTAACCCAGCGACTCGACGAGCTGGCGGCGACCGCTCCCGCCGCCGTGGTGGAGCGGCTGCGTGAGCTCACTCTGCACCGGACCAACACGGCCTGGGAGCGGCTTGGCGGGACCGCTGCCGAAACCCCCTCCCTGGCCTATGTCCGGTTGCGGCGAGCCATGCTCGACGCCGAGCGCGAGGTCTTCCGAGTGGCCCGGGACCAGGGCCGGATCCCCGAGGAGATCCTGGTCAAAGCGCTGCGTGACATGGATCTCGAGGAGTCGATGCTGGACCGGGGAGAGCTGGGATGAGCTGCGCACATCTGGCCGCGGCGGGTGACCCGCAGCCGCAGAGCACCGACGGGTGCCAGGACTGCCTGGCGCTCGGCCTGCTCGACTGGGTGCATCTGCGACGGTGCCTGAGCTGCGGCCGGATCGGCTGCTGCGACTCCTCACCGCGCCGGCATGCGACCGCACACTTCACCGAGACCGCGCATCCGGTGATCCAGTCGTTCCAGCCGGGCGAGACCTGGCGCTGGTGCTACCTCGACGAGGAGCTCGACACCGGCTGAGCCCCGGCCACCCGGCGGTCGCTCGCCACCGGCAGCCCGACCGGCTCGCCACTCGTCGCCGGTGGGCTGCTCGTCACCTGCGGGCGGACCATCGGCAGCAGCAGGTCGTCGACGACCGAAACCACGAAGCCGTCCCGCACCGGCGGCCCGTCTGCCAGCGCACGCTTGAGCAGCATCGACGGCCCCACCTCGGCGACCAGCGCGAGCGGCAGCTCAGGCCGCACGTCGCCGCGCTCGATCCCGCGCCGCAGCACCCCGACGAGCATGCGCTGCTGCGGGACCACCACCCGCTCGGCGACCAGCTCGACAAATGCGCGGTCGCGGGTGGTCAGGGTAGGGATCGCACAGCCGGCCGGGGAGTTCACCACCGCGGCCAGCCGGCGCAGCACCGCGATCAGATCGTCGCGGATGTTGCCGCGGTCCGGCGGGGGCTCCATCGGTGCCAAGCAGCGCTGCAGCACGTCGACGACCAGGTCGGCCTTGGACGCCCAGCGCCGGTAGAGCGCAGCCTTGCCGGTGTGGGCCCGAGCGGCGATGCCTTCCATGGTCACGGCCTCGTAGCCGACCTCGCGCAGCAGCGCGAGCACCGCGTCGATGATCGCGGTCTCCAGCGCCTCACCCCGCCGGCGCCGGCCGCACCCCGCAGCCCGGAACATCCCCGAGGTTGGCCCGGCCATTGTTACCACCAGATCAATGATTAGTGAACGTTTGCGTCCCTTAACTCCGACTGGATAGGGTCGGCCGTTAGTGTACGTACGCGTTCACTACTAACCAAAGACGTGGCGCTCAAACGCCAACCGCCAGCTGGAGAAGCACCCGTTATGACGACACAGCAAAGCGCGCCCCAGGGCCAGGGCGCCGCACAACACGGCCGCCACCCGGGAATAGCCCTCGCTGTCATCTGCGCCGCGCAGCTGATGATCGTGCTCGACGCGACGATCGTGAACGTGGCGCTGCCGAGCATGCAGACCGACCTGAATCTGTCGGCGACCGGCCTTTCCTGGGTGCTCAACGCCTACACCCTGACCTTCGGCGGACTGCTGCTGCTCGGCGGCCGGGCCGGCGACATCCTCGGCCGGCGCCGGGTCTTCATGGTCGGCATCGTGCTCTTCGCGCTGGCCTCCCTGCTCGGCGGCCTCGCCCAGGAGCCGTGGCAGCTGTTCGCCGCCCGGGCTCTGCAGGGCATCGGTGGCGCCATCGCCTCGCCGACCGCGCTGTCGCTGATCACGACCAACTTCGAGGAAGGCCCTGAGCGTAACCGGGCCTTCGGCCTGTTCGCCGCGGTCTCCAGTGCCGGTGCGGCGATCGGTCTGATCGCCGGTGGCATGCTCACCGAGTGGCTGTCCTGGCGCTGGACGCTGTTCGTGAACGTCCCGATCGCCATCGCGGTGGCGCTGATGGCTCCGCTCTACATCCGCGAGTCGGAGCGGCACACCGGCCGGTTCGACATTGCCGGTGCGCTCACCTCAACGATCGGGATGGGCGCGCTGGTCTACGGCTTCATCAGCGCCGCGGATCGCGGTTGGTCGGACTCGATCACCCTGCTGTCGTTCGTCACCGCCGTCGTGCTCCTGCTGGGCTTCCTGATGATCGAGCGGGGTAGTGCACAACCGATCACCCCGCTGCATCTGTTCCGCAACCGCGACCGGACCGCCAGCTACCTGGTCATGCTGCTGTTCGCCGCGGCAATGTTCGGGATGTTCTTCTTCCTGACGCAGTTCGTGCAGAACGTGCTGGACTACAGCCCGCTCAAGGCCGGCATGGCCTTCCTGCCGATCACTGTGGCCATCGCGGTCACCGCCGGCATGTCGGCGAAGTTGCTGCCGCAGTACGGGCCGAAGCTGTTCATGGTCGTCGGTGGCGTGCTGGCCACGACCGGCCTGATCTGGCTAGCGATGATCGATGCCAACAGCGGTTACGTCGGTGGCCTGCTCAGCCCGACGGTGCTGTTCGGACTTGGCATGGGCTTCGTGTTCATGCCGGTCACGGTGCTGGCCCTGAGCGGCGTGGAAAACCAGGAGTCCGGAGCCGCCTCCGGCCTGCTCCAGGTGATGCAGATGGTCGGCGGCACGATCGGACTGGCGGTCTTGACCACCGTGTTCGGCACCGCGCTGCGCAACGAGATCACCGAGCGGATGCCGGAGATCGCGGCCAATGCCACCCCCGAGCAGCTGGCGCAGTTCCAGCAGACCGAGCAGCTGTCCGCACTGCCGGCACCGTTTGGCGATCAGATCCTGGCGCACGGGATCGGCCGGTCGCTGTGGCTGGCTGCTGGCCTGGCGGTGCTCGCCCTGCTGATCACCGTGATTGGGATCCGGGCCACGAAGTCCGACATCGACATGGCGACGCTGCCCGGCGCGCCGGCCGGAGGGTAGTCGCCTCGGTAGTTCACGACACCGGCCGGTCCACCTACCTGGTGGGCCGGCCGGTGTCGTCACACGGCAACGGCTGGCCCGGGTACGCGATCTGGAATCCGGCGGTGAGGTCGTCCCTGGCCTCGGTCATCGCGGCCGGCGTAAGCCGGGCGAAGCCGGAGAACGGCAAGTCCAGATCGCGGATCAGCACCACGGTCACGAGCAGCAGGACGGCCACGACCAGCAACATGGCCACGTGTGCGGTGTTACGCCGGCGTGGCAGGCTGAACGCGAACCCGGCCAGCGAAATCGCCAGGGTGAGCACGACCAGCCAATAGACCACCAAGGGCGTGGTCGGCACCGCCTCGGCGAGCCGGCGGTCCCGCGCCACCGAACGTTCCCCGTCAGCCACCACCAGCCGTTCGAAGAGCACCAGCTCGTCCGCGTCGTAGAGCTGCTCGAAGGGGACCAGCAACCGCTCGGTCCACACGTCGGCGATCGGCGACCGGTGCCCATTGGCCATCGCCGGCCACTCATGGCTGACCACCGCCCGGGCGTAGCAGGCGGTCGTGGCCAACATCTCGCGGCGCCGCGGTTCGGGCGCATAGCCCGCGGTCTCGGACATGTTGTCGAGCGTTTCCGCCTCCGAGCTCACCGCGGCGCGGGCGCGGCCATACGATCCGGAGCTCTCGACCAGCACAAACGCGAGGAACAGCACGGTCAGGGTCAATGCCTGGCCAATCACCTCGGACGTGCCGGGGCCGGCGTCCTGGTCGGAAGCGTACCTGGCCCGTAAGAACCGGCTGCCGAGCAGCCCAGCAATCAGGGCCGCGGCGATCACGCTGACCGCGGCAAGGTCCATAACTCAGCCTCATCCGCGGCCGGCCGACCGGGACAGACGCCGCCGGGGTGACGTGGGCCCGATCCGGGCAGGACAGAAAGTTGTGGAAATTTCGCCACAAGCACTGTGCTTGTGCGGTCGACGTGCCGATGAACAAGGTGCGACGTGCTCGCGAAGGCTTCGATCGGATAAGGGCAGTTATCCGGCGGCCTCCTCACCAACCTCGCGGTCACGTCGACCAACTAGGGTGCGCGGACCACCACGTCGCGCACCCTGGTCCTTTCTCGGCGACTGATCGGGACGGATATCCTCCCCGAATGACCGACCCTGGCCAGCGACTCGACGTGTTGGTGGTCGGTGCCGGACCGACCGGACTCAGCCTGGGACTGGTGCTGGCGGGCTGGGGTGTGTCGGTGCGGGTGGTCGACCAGCAGCTCGATCGGGTGCACGAGTCCAGAGCGCTGGCGATCCAACCGCGCACGCTCGAGGTGCTGGACGCGCTCGGGCTCGCCGATCCGTTACTCGCCCGCGGCAATGATGCGGTCAAGGTGCATCTGCACGTGGGCCGCAAGGTCGTCGAGGTGCCGCTGTTCGACGCCGGTCTGGACGACACCCGCTTCCCCCGCCTGCTGTTCCTGGCGCAGTCCGATACCGAGGCGGTGCTCTCCGACGCGCTGGCCAAGCGGGCGGTCGCGGCCGAGCGCGGCGTCGAGCTGGTCAGCTTCAGCGCCACCCCGGACGGCCTGGCGTGCACCCTGCGGCACCGCAGTGGCCGCACCGAGGTGGTGCACACCCGGTTCCTGGTGGGCTGCGACGGCGCGCACAGCACGGTGCGGCATCAGGCCGGGATCGCGTTCGAGGGCTCGGCCTACCCGCAGACGTTCGCGCTGGCCGACCTGGAGGTCGCCGGCGACCTGCGCCCCGATGCGGCGCAAATGTTCGCCGGCCAGGACGGGGTGCTGCTGTTCTTCCCGATCCGCCGGCCGGCGAGCTGGCGGATCATGGCGATGGTCGGTAGCGATCCGGGTGCCGAGCAGCCCTCCCTGGCTAGGCTGCAGGCGATCGTGGACCGGTTCAGCGGCGGCACGCTGGTGCTGCGGGATCCGGTCTGGCAGACCTACTTCCGGCTGCATCAGCGGCTAGCCAGCAGCTACCGGTCCGGTCCGGTGTTCCTGGCTGGGGATGCCGCCCACGTGCACAGCCCGGCCGGCGGCCAGGGGATGAACACCGGCATCCAGGACGCTGCCAACTTGGGGTGGAAACTTGCCCTGGTCAGCCATGGCGCCCGCGCAGATCTGCTGGACAGCTATCAGCTGGAGCGGCAACCGGTCGGCCGGTTCGTGCTGCGGCTGGCCGACCGCCCGTTCGCGATCGCGACCTCGACCACCTGGTGGGCACGGACGGTGCGCACCAAGGTGATGCCGCGGCTGGCGCCGCTCGCGGTGCGGGCCCGGCCGGCCCGGCGGTACGGGTTCCGCGTGGTGTCCCAGCTCGGGATCCGATACCGGGACAGCCCGCTGAGCACCGAGGGACGGCCCGGGCTCCGGCACCGCCCGCGGGCCGGGGATCGGCTGCCCAACGCCGCGGTTCGCCGCGGCGGCCGGCCCGGCTGGCTGCACGACATCCTGACCGAGCCACGGCTGCACGTTCTGCTCTGCGGGCCGATCGGCAGCTGGGATGCGGCAGTCGTGGCCACGATCCGGGACCGCCACCCGGACCTGGTCGCTGTCCACCACCTGACCCGCGATCCCGAACCGGGCGCGCTGCAGGACGCCGAGGGCAGCGCGCTCCACCGGCTCGGCGCCGCCGCCCGCCCGGCCCAGTTCCTGGTCCGTCCGGACGGCTATCTCGGCTACCGCAGCGCCGGGACCGACCTGTCCGGCCTGGGCGCCTACCTGGACCGCTGGTTGCCACCGGCGGCGTCGTAGCTAGCGTCCGTAGCCAGGGTCGTAGGCGGCGTCGTGGGCGGCCGCGACCAGCTCGACCAGGTGCATGACCCGGATCGGTGACCGCCGGGCCCGCAGCCCGTCGCGCAGCTGGCGCAGGCAGCCCGGGTTGACCACCGCGACCACGTCCACGTTGGCGGCTTCGAGCGCATCGAGCTTGCCGGCCAGGATCCGGCGGCTGTCCGCCGGGCGCAGCAACGAGTAGGTGCCGGCGGCGCCGCAGCACCGGTCCGCGCCGGCCACCTCCACGTAGTCGGCGATCCTGGCCAGCACGGCCCGCGGCTGGCCGGACACGCCAAGGCCGTTGCGCAGGTGGCAGGAGTCCTGCAGCGCCACCCGCAACGGCCGATCACCGGTCGTGAGCCGGCCGGCCGGCAGCGCGTCGAGCTCGCCGGCGAGCCGTTCGGACGCATCCACCACACGGTCCCGCCCGAGCACCTCGGCCAGATGGGCGGCGCAGCCACCCGAGGTGGTGACGATCGTCCCGGGTAGCGCGGCACCAAGCCGGCGGGCCATCGCCCGGCCCAGCTCGAGCGCACCGTTGTGCGCGTGCAGCGCGCCACAGCAACCGGCGCTCGGGGTGGCGCCGACGCCCGGCAGGACCGCAACGGCCGACCGGCTTACCCGCGGATACAGCAGCCGCTCGAAACAGCCGAGCAGCAGCTGATCGGATCCGGGCCGGTCCGGTGTGCGCGCGGCCCGGCGCAGCCGGCCGAGCGCGGCGATCACCCGGCGCCGGCCGGCCACGAACAGCAGCGCGCGCAACCGCAGCGGGCGGCGGCTCCCCCACCATCCGGTGCCGCGCCAGCCGGCGTCCCGCCACTGTTCGAGCAGCGCGCCGTACTGCACCCCGGCCGGGCAGACCACCTCGCAGGCCCGGCAGCCCAGGCAGAAGCTGGACTGCTCGCTGACATCCGGGTCGGCCAGCGGCAGCTGCCCGGTCTGGACCGCCCGCATCAGCGTGATCCGGCCCCGCGGTGAGGAGGCCTCCTCCTGGGTCAGTGCGTAGGTCGGGCAGGCCGGCAGGCAGAACCCGCAGGAGATGCAGCGATCGAGCAGCTCGGGCGTGAACAGCGGCTCGGCGGCATCCGGCCCGGTCATGACCCGAGCTTTCCCGGGTTGAGGATGCCGGCCGGATCGAACGCGGTCTTGACCCGCCTAAGCAGGTCGAGCTGTGCGGTGCCGAGCCGCTCGGCCAGGTAGGGCAGCTTGGACGCGCCGATGCCGTGCTCTCCGCTGATCGTGCCGCCGAGGTCCATCGCTGCCCGGAAGATCTCACCGAACGCCTTGTGCGCCCGCTCGATCGCGTCGGTGTCCTCCGGATGCAGCACGCAGGTCGGGTGCAGGTTGCCGTCGCCGGCGTGCCCGAACGTGCCGATCACCACGTCGTGCCGCTCGGCGATCGCGTCGATCCGGTCCACCATCTCGGCCAGCCGCGGCCGAGGCACGGTGGCGTCCTCCAGGATCGCCATCGGTCCCAGCCTGGCCAGCGCCGGCAGCGAGCAGCGGCGGGCGGCCAGCAGCGCTTCGGACTCGGCCACCTCCTTGGCGGTGGTGCAGTCCAGCGCTCCCTCGCTCAGGCAGATGTCGCTGATCCGGGCCAGGTGCGCCGCGACCCGCTCCGGATCGCCGTCGTCGCCGAACAGCAGCAGCGCACCGGCGTCCCGGCGCAGCCCGAGCCCGGCGTAGTCCTCCACCGCGTTGATGCAGCGGTTGTCCAGGAACTCCAGCGTGGCCGGCACGATCCCTGCTCCGATGACACCGGCGACCGCCCGGCCGGCGTCGGCCAGGGTCGGGAAGTAGGCCACCCCGCAGGCGGCATACGCCGGGAGTGGGAGCAGCGCCACGGTCGCCTCGGTAATCACCCCGAGGGTGCCTTCCGAGCCGGTGAGCAGCCGGGTCAGGTCGTAGCCGGCCACGTCCTTCCAAAGCCGGCCACCGGTGCGGATGACCTCGCCGGTGGGCAGCACGACTTCCAGCCCGAGCACGTAGTTGCGGGTGACCCCGTACTTCAGCCCGCGCAGACCACCGGCGCAGGTGGAGATGTTGCCGCCGATCGTGGACACCGACCGGCTGCCCGGATCGGGCGCGTACAGCAGGCCGTGCTCGGCGGCCGCCGCACCGAGCGTGGCATTGGCGACCCCGGGCTGGCAGACCGCCAGCAGCTCGGCGGCACTGATCTCGAGAATCTGGTTGAACCGGGTGAGCACCAGCACGATGCCGCCGCGCAGCGGCACCGCCGCGGCGCACAGGTTCGTGCCGGCACCCCGGGGCACCACCGGCGTGCCGGTCTCGGTCGCCAGCCGGAGCAGCGCGGCAACCTCGTCGGTGGAGCCCGGATGGACGACCGCATCCGGAGCCCGGTGGAACAACGGGGTGGCGTCCCTGGCGTACGGCGCGACCCCACCCGCGCTGGTTCGGACGTGCTCGCTACCCACGATCGACTCGAGCCGGCTGACCAGCCGATCGTCCAACCCTGTCGCCCGGCGCATAACCGCAGGATCGCACGACTGGCAACCGCGGCCACGGTCCGGACCGTCAAGGCACTTGTGCAGCGCACCCGGACAGCGATAGGGAGAGTGTTGCCACACCACGACGTACGCCGCCAGCAGTCGACCCGGTGGAGGCCAGATGCTGTTCACGGTCCTCGGACCGGTCGCTATCACGGTCCGCGGTCACACCCATCTGCTGCCCAGGTCGCAACGCCGGGCCGTGCTCGGCTATCTGCTGCTCAACGCCAACCGGGTGGTGTCGCCGGAAGCCGTCGCGGCCGCGCTGTGGGCCGATGACCCGCCGCCGAGTGCACGCAACCAGATCCACGCCGGAGTCTGCGTGGTCCGGGCCCATCTGGCCGCGCTCGGCCACCGCAACGCGCTGGTCCGCAGCCAGGCCGGCTACCAGCTGTCGGTGGAACCCGACGAGCTCGACCTGCTGATGTTCGAGGACTGCCTACGCCGGGCCCGCGGCATCGCCGCCGGCGGCCAGCCGGCCACCGCCGCGGCCCTGTTCCGGGCCGGCCTCGAACTGTGGAGCGGCCCGGCACTGGGCGGCGCGGCTGCCGCGTATGTGGCGGCCGCCCGGACCCACCTCGACGAGCAGCGGCTGGGTGCCATCGAGGATCTGCTCGACCAGGAGCTGGCCTGCGGCCACCACGGCGAGGTGATTGCCGAGCTTGGCCCGCTGATCGGGGAACACCCGTTCCGGGAACGGCTCCACGCCCAGTTGATGCTCGCGCTGTACCGGTCCGGCCGGCAGGCCGAGGCGCTGCAGGTCTACCGGGATGTTCGCCGTCAGCTCGCCGACGAGCTCGGACTGGAGCCGGGGGTGCAGCTGCGCCAGCTCGAGCAGGCCGTGCTCACCTCCGATCCCGGCCTGGATCTGCGCGGGGATCCGAGCCCGATCCAGCTCAGCGACGCCGACCCGAACGCCCCGACCGGCCCTCGCCGGGCTGCGCTGGTGGGATCCCTACCGATCCCGGCCCAGCTCCCCAGCGCGGTGCCCGGCTTCACCGGCCGGGGCGCCGAGCTCAAGCGCCTCGACGAGCTGGCCGGGCCCGAGCCCGACGCGCAATCCGGCCCGGACCCGGACGGCCAAGGCGTCCCGATCGTGGTGATCGCCGGAACCGCGGGGGTGGGGAAGACCGCGCTCGCCGTGCATTGGAGCCGGGCGGTCGCGGACCGGTACCCGGAAGGGCAGCTGTACGTGAACCTGCGCGGCTACGACCTGCGCCGGCCGGTGCCGACCGGGGTGGCGCTGGCTGGCTTCCTGCGCGCGCTCGGCGTCGACCCGGCCCGGCTGCCGACCGACCTGGACGAGGCGGCCGGCCTGTACCGCTCGCTGCTGGCCGGCCGGCGCTTCCTGGTCCTGCTCGACAACGCGGCCTCGGCCGACCAGCTCCGGCCGCTGCTGCCGGGTGAGCCGGGCTGCCTGGTCGTGGTCACCAGCCGGGACCGGCTCTCCGGCCTGGTGGCCAGGGACGGCGCGCACCGGCTCACCCTCGACCTGCTCGAGCCGGACGACTCGGTGCGCCTGCTCGGCCGGATCCTGGGTCCGCAGCGGGTCACGGCCGAGCCGGTCGCCGCGGCCGCGCTGGCCGAAGCGTGTGGCCGGTTGCCGCTGGCGCTGCGGATCGCCGCCGCCAACCTCGCCGACCACACCGATCGCAGCCTGGCCAGCCAGGTCGCGGCGCTGACCAGGGACCGCCGGCTGGCGCTGCTTGCGGTCGACGGCGACGAGAGCAGCGCGGTCCGATTCGCGTTCCAGCAGTCGTACGTAAGCCTGGCCGCGCCGTTGGGCCGGCTGTTCCGGTTGCTCGGCCTGGTGCCGGGACCGGACGTGACCGCGGAGTCGGCCGCCGCGCTGGCCGCAACGACACCGGTGCTGGCCACCGGCCTGCTTGACCGGTTGGCCGACGCCAGCCTGCTCGAGGCGCACGGCGACGGCCGTTACGGCTTGCACGACCTGATCCGGCTGTTCGCCAGGGAGCGCGCGGTGTCCGACGAGAGCGAACCGGAGCGGACGGCGGCCCGGGCCGGTTGGTACGGCTACTACCTGCAAACCTCGGACGCGGCGGTCCGGCTGCTCTACCCGACCCGGCTGCGGCTGCTCGAAGCACCCGACGGCGAAATCCAGTTCGACTCCAGGGCCGCGGCGCTGGCCTGGCTGGACAGCGAGCAGGCCAACCTGGTGGCGGCGGCGATCGACGCGGCCGATCAGCAGCCGGTCGAGCTGTCCTGGCTGCTGGCCGACGCGTTGCGTAGCTACCTGTGGCGGCGGATGAGCACCGCGAACTGGAAGGCCGTGACCACCGCCGGCCTGGCCGCCGCGACCGAGGCCGGTGACCTGCGCGCGCAGGCGGCCATGGTGCTCGGGCTCGGTCTGCTGCACCTGGCACTGGGCGAGCACGCCCGCGCGGTCGAGTACAACAGCAGGGCGGTGGCGCTGAGCCTGACCATCGGGTGGCAGGAACTGCAAGCGATCGCGTTGACCAACCTCGGCGGCAGCTACCTGGAGCTCGGCTGGCTGCAGCACGCGGCCGACCAGTTCCAGCGAGCACTGGCGGTCAACGAGAAGCTCGGGCGGGGTAGCGGGCAGGCGATGAGCCTGGGCAACCTCGGCAGCGTGTGCCTGGAGCAGGGCGAGCTGGACCGGGCGGCGGACTACCTGCGCCAGGCGGTGGCCAGGCCGGAGAGCGCGAGCGGACCCGACGGCGGCGCCACCCACCGGGTCAACCTCGGCGAGACCTACCTGTCGCTCGGCGATCTCGACGCGGCGACCGAGCAGCTCACCGCGGCGATCACGGCGGCCCAAGCCGCCGACCGGCCGGACTGCCAGGCCCTGGCACTTGCCCTGCTGGCCGCCGTGGATCGCAAACGCGGCCAGCATGCCCGCGCGCTCGAGCAGACCACGGCCGCACTAGCGTTGGTCGAGCCCGCCGGTAACGGCTACGACCAGGCGGTCATCCTCAACGTGGTGGGCGCCGTGCAGCTCGACCAGGGTCAGCACGACAAGGCGATCGAGGCGCACCAGGACGCACTGCGCTGCGCCCGGCACGCGGACAGCCCACGGCCCGAGGTGATCGCACTGATCGGCCTGGCCGACTGTCATTACCAGCTCGGCCAGGCCGATGTCGCCCGCAGTCGGGCGGAGCAGGCGGTAGAGATCGCCCAGCGGATCGGTTACCGGCCACTGGAGACCCAGGCGCGGCAGCTACTGCTGTCGCATCCGGCCTGATCCGCGTGGCTGGACCGGCTGTCGCCGATCCCGATCTACCCAGGGCGGATCTCTACCGGGCGGTCGATCTAGAGCGGCGGGTCCTCGTACACGCGGCGCTCTTCGACGATCTCGGTCGGCGGCTGCGCCATCCGGCGGCGGGGTGCGGCCGCGTTGCCCCACACCACCATGAACATGAACAGACCCAGCGCCCCGGCCAGCATCAGGATGATGCCGATCACGTCGATGTCCAGGCCGGAGATGTCGCGCTCGAGCGCGAAGGTCAAGATCGCTCCGACCGCGATCAAGAAGATACTGGCACCGATACCCATGTCGTATGTACCTCCGTACGGGAGCCGCACGGGTAGCGCGACTCACGGTCCAGTGAGGTACCCGCGATCTCCGTGCTTGAACGTGCCCCGGCGAATGCGCGTCGCCCCACTCCGAGGGCGGTCGCCCCACTCCGAGGGCGGTAGCGCAACCACCACAAAGCCGGTATGCAGGAGAAATCGGTTCACGCAGCGTCAAGCAGGAGCCCGCACGCAGGAGGTGATCCCATGGCCGCGGCAGGAAGGCGCCCGCGCGGCCGGGAGCGGCGCACCGAGTACGTCCCGCTCAACCACCACTCGGAGCGGATCACCGATGGCTGGACCAGGACCGGCCGCCGCGAGGAGGCCGAGCGGCCGGACGAGGCACCGGTGCCGGGCGGCGCGGGTCACCTGGTCGGCGAGATCGACCCGGGGGCAACCAGGGCCAGCCTGCACAAGATTGCCAAGCGGCTGGCGGTGAAGGGCCGCTCGACCATGACCCGCAAGCAGCTGTATGCGGCCATCACCGCGGCAACCGGCGCCACGGCCGCAGCCGGGCGCCGGCATCGGTAGCCGGTTAGACGTTGGGCGGTGCGGCGCTGATCTCGGCAAGCGCGGACCTGCTGTCCAGCTCGACCGCGAGATCTCCGATCGTCACCATGCCGACCGGATGACCGGTCTCGTCGACCACCGGAACTCGCCGGATGGCGTGCGAGCGCATCAGCTCGAGCACCTCGGCGACTTCCTGGTCGGGCGTCACCGTGACCACCTCTGGGCTGCAGATGTCGCCCACCGACGTGGTGGTCGGGTCCATGCCGTCCGCGATCGCACGCGTGACGATGTCTCGGTCGGTCACTACCCCGCGCAGCGGGCCGTCGGACCCCACGAGCACATCGCCGATGGAGTTGTCGCGCATCGTGCGAGCGGCATCGACCAGCGTGGCGGTGCTCGGTAGCGCGATCGGGTCGGGGGTCATGACGTCGCGAACCTTCTCACCCATCGGGAGTGCTCCCTTCAGCTCTGGCGGGCTCAGCGCCGCTGTAGCCGGCGCTGTTCGGGCAGCTGCCCGAACCGCCGGGTGGTGCGGGCCATGACCATGTGGTGCTCGATGATTTCGTTGTCCTGGTGCACCTCGACCTCGCCACCGCCGCGGGTCGCCAGGATCCGCTTGGCCCTGGCAACCGCATCCGCCCGGGTGGGCAGCACGACCACGGCACGCTCGGCGCTGGGCAGGCAGACGGCCCAGCCGCCGCGCTCGGACGGGCGGACGATCCGTTTTTCGCTCGACTGTGACGCCGTCGAGGGTTTGTGGGTTATCGCTCATAGCCTCGTCGGATACCCAAAGGTCGCAGACTCACTCGGGCGGCCGCCCATGGATCCGGTGCCGCCGGGAGCTGGCTCGCCACTGCCTGTCCACCTCCTGGATGCACACCGGCGGGAGGCGACCGAGGACGGCACAGATGCC
>JAKEEW010000205.1 GCA_022616375.1 Sporichthyaceae bacterium | reverse complement strand
GCGGCCGCTCCGAGGGCTTCCTGTTCCCGGCCACCTACACGATCGAGCCGGACACCACTGCCGAGTCCTTGCTCGGCGAGATGATCGGCACGTTCGACCAGGTCGCGTCCGACATCGACCTGGAGGGCCGGGCCCGGGAGGTGGGGCTCACCCCGTACCAGGTGGTCGTCGTGGCGAGCATCATCCAGGCCGAAGCCAGGCATGCCGAGGACTTCCCGAAGGTAGCCCGGGTGATCTACAACCGGCTGGACCGCGACATGCGGCTGCAGATGGACTCCACCGTGCACTACGCAGTGCGCAAGTCGGGCGAGGTCACCACGACCGCCAAGGACCGGCAGTCCAGCTCCCGGTACAACACCTACCGGTACACCGGCCTGCCGCCCGGCCCGATCAACGCCCCCGGCGAGCAGGCGCTCGAGGCGGCGCTGAGCCCGGCGGACGGCGGCTGGCTGTACTTCGTCACGGTCAACCCGGACACCGGGGAGACCAAGTTCGCCGAGACCGCGGCGGAGCACGCGCGCTACGTCGACGAGTTGCAGGCGTGGCTGCGCGACAACTAGGCGATGGCTGATCGGCCGCGGCGGGCCGCGGTGCTCGGCTCGCCGATCGCCCACTCGCTGTCGCCGCTACTGCACCGGGCCGCGTACGCGGAGCTGGGCCTGGACTGGACATACGGCCGTCACGAGGTCGATGCGGCCGGCCTGCCCGGGTTCCTGGCCGGGCTCGGCGCGGAGTGGGTAGGGCTGTCCCTGACCATGCCGCTCAAGCACGCGATCATCCCGCTGTGCGACCAGATCAGCCCGCTCGCGGCGACCGTGGGCGCGGTGAACACCGTGCTGTTCGGGCCTGACCGGTCGGTCCTCGGCGCCAACACCGACGTGCCGGGGCTGGCGGCGGCGCTGGCCGCCGCCGGGATCGAGGCGGCGCCGAAGCGGACCGCGGTGCTCGGCGGCGGGGCGACCGCGACCTCGGCGGTGGCCGCGATCGCCGGACTGGCCGGCACCGGATCGGTCGCGGTGTACGTGCGCTCCGCGGCCAGGGTAGCCGAGCTCACCGCTGCGGCCGACCGGCTGGAGACGATCGTCGCGGTGCGACCGTGGACCGAGCTCGCCGAGGCGTGGCGGGCCGATCTGGTGATCTCGACGGTGCCCTCGACCGGCTCGGCCGAGCTGGCCGCGGCGCTGCCGGATCGGGTCGGCGGGTCGCCGGATCGGGTCGGCGGGTCGCCGGATCGGGTCGGCGGGTCGCCGGATCGGGACGGTGGGCTACCGGATCGGGTCGGCGGGCTGCTGTTCGACGTGGTCTACGACCCCTGGCCGACCCCGCTGGCCGCGGCCTGGTGGGCCGCCGGCGGCCGGGCGGTGGACGGGCTGAGCCTGCTGGTCCTTTCGCCGGTGATGCTGCTGGCGGCCCTGG
>JAKEEW010000204.1 GCA_022616375.1 Sporichthyaceae bacterium | reverse complement strand
CCGGTGGCGGTGTCCTTGACCAGCTCACCCCCGCCACCGGCGAACGACACGGTGGCGTTGTCGGATCTCCAGCACAGGTCGCCGGTCTTGACCGAGTTGTTCCCACCGGTCATGTCCTCGGCGCACGAGATGTACTTGCGCTCCACGAAGCCGGAGCCCAGTTCGAAGCCCTCGCCAACCCAGGACGGCTGGTTGTTCGTCGAGGAGGTGCGGCCATCCACCGAGCCGGACGAGTAGCGCACGGCAAGACCCGGGGTCGGACCGTTGACAGCGGGCGCCGTCCGCAGCGGGTAGGACCAGGAGAAGTCACCGGTCTGCGGGCTGACCTGCCAGCTGGCGGAGGCGGTCAGCGAGGTTGCGGAGAAGTCGCCGGTGCCACCGGATGCACCGGCGGTCACCGCGAACAGCGTGCCGGCGTCCGGGCCAACCGACACATCGGCGGCCAGGCCGCCGTCCGCGCCAGTCCGGGTCGGCACCGGCACGGCGTCCCGGCAGCCGGGCTTCGCCGGGGTGCTCAGCGCGCACGCCGGCACTTGGACCAACCGCAGCCGGTGCGCCCAGTCGGCGCCGAACGCCCCGGCGAACCCGGTGGAGTCGACCTCGAGCCCCACCCGACCCGGCTCGGCGGCGCCGTCCGCCCTGGACACGCGCAACAGCACGCCGAGCACGCCGGCTCGCTTGGCCGCTTGGCCGCTTGCCGGTCAAGCACCTCAACCTCAACCCGAGCCGGAGCCTTACCGGTCGGACTGACCGTCACCGGCAACCCACCGATCACGGTCCGGCCCAGCGGCACCCGGCGCACTGCGATCCCGGACTTGGGCAGATCGACCACGGTCGACTCGGCGGACGGCCAGGTGACCTCGGCCAGGGCCCGCTGCGCGGCCACCGCGGCCGGGTTCTCCGGCCCGGCCTCGGCTTGCGCTTGCGCGTCCTGGCCCGGCACCGATGGCGTGCGCTGCGTCGGTGGCGCCTTCCGCCGGACTTCCGCGTCGGCGGTCGCCGCGGTGAGCGTGCCCGCCAGCGCGGTAACCAGCGGGACCGCTAGCGCGGCCGCGATCCGACCTCGCCAGCCTGACCGGTGTGGCACCGTCAGGGATCGACCGTGCATTGTCGCTGCCTCCAGCTAGGGCCGGAACTCGGAGTAGATGGTGAAGATCTGGCTCTCGTCGAGCGGACCGGGGAACACCCGGATGTCGTCGAGCGCGCCCGGCCAGTAGTCACCCCACACGCCGAACAGACCACGGCCAATCGCGAGCTTGCCGGTGGCGTTCCAGGTGCTGGTGTGGCTGGCCGTACCGGCCAAGACACCGTCGACGTAGATCGAGATCGTCCGGGCTTGGTGGTCGTAGACCCCGGCCAGGTGGGTCCAGGTGTCGAGTTGGGCGGGCACGTTGGACCAGGCGATATCGGGCGGTGAGTTGACGCTGTCGGCCTGCTGCATCCACATCGCCCAGGTGTTGGTGAAGTTGCCCTCCAGGCCGATGAAGAACGCACCGACCTGGCTGCCGTCCTGGGTCATGACCATCCGGTTGCCGCCGAACGAGTTCAGCCTGACCCAGGCGGTGACGGTGAAGCTCTTGCTGGTGTCCAGCACCGGTCCGGTCGTCTCGCCCCGGCTCGGGAATGCGCCTGGTGCGTTGAGACCGAGGTCGGTGGGATCGGTGAGGTTGTGCCGCCCGTCACCCCACCCGATGGCGTCCAGCGTCGCCGTGTGACCGTGACCGGTGGAGTCGGCCGCGGTGGTCCCGGTGCCTTCGTCGAACTTCCACCACGCAACCGGGTCGCTGCCGTTGACCTTGAACACGTAGGTGCGGATCGGGCCCAGGCCGCCGGCCCGGTCCACGCTTCGCACCGACAGGAAGTTCGGCCCGAACTGGGACGGGGTGAACGACACCGGGCTCGACGAGCCACCGAGCGTGGTCGCGTTCACCGAGATCGACGGGGTGCCGGTGTTGAAGCCGTACCGGAAGCTGGACACATCGGAGTTGCCGGCGGTGAACGTGAACGTGCCAGGGGTGCCGACTCCACCACCCCACTGGTTCTCCGGGTAGGTCGCCGAGCTCACCCCGGGTGGCGCGCTGGGCGGGACGGTGTCGATGGTGAACTCGCACCACCAGGCCCAGTCGCCGTATTCGACCCCGTCGTACGCACGCACCCGCCACGAGTAGTTGTTGCCGTTGAGCAGCGCCAGCGGGCCCGAAGACGGCACCTGGTAGGTGAAGTCCTGGCCCTGCAGCTTGCCGGTGGTCAGCGGCGGCTCACCGATCGGGCCACCGTTGGTGATGTAGAGGTCGAACTCGGCCTGGAGGTTCGTGTTGTCCCCGTCGGCCAGGAAGGCGGTCAGCAACGGGGTCGGGTCCGAGATCACCGGCCGGCTCGGTCCGGTCACACAGCCCGTGGTCGGCGACGTGGTGCGAAGGTTGGTGGGCGTTGCCGGCTTGGTGTTGAACTCCACACTGAGGTAGAACTCGTCACGGAACAGCCGCATCCACCGGTCGGAATTCGTCTCGCCCGCTCCGCCGGTATCCGACCCGGCCCCTACCCCCATCGTGTAACCGGGCCACCACTGGTTGGCCCCGAGCTGTATGTCGTTCATCAACGCGGAGCCGACACCACCGATCTCGAACGGTACGTTCGCGTTGGTACAGGCCCGCTCGTTCGCCGATGCCGTCACGGAGCCGATCGCGAGGTCCATCGACGGTCCGGGCCAGGCCGGGCGCGGCGAGACGGAGATGGCACCCGACCGGCAGAAGTACGCGGTGTTGGTGCCGGGCGCGCAGTAGTGCGTGTGGTCCACCCTGCCGTAGAGGATCGCGTTGAGGATCTTCTTGCCGCGCAGGTCCATGCCGTTCGCGGTGAACGGGAACATGACGAAGCTGCGGTAGACCCTCGCCGAGTCCGGGTCGTTGCCGATCCGGATCTGGGTTGCGGCCGGGTAGGGGTCTCCCGACCCGATCGTGGTGTCGGTGGTCGGGCCGTTCTCGTTGTTGATGGTCGCGTAGGCCCAGTAGGTGTTCGGGGTCCCGAAGGCCGGGTCGATGTACAGCGGCAGCTGCAGGTCCGGGTCGGTCAGCAAGGCCGGATCCGGGGTTAACACCAGGTCGCTACCGACAACTCGGGTGCCGACGTCGGACTGCTGTGCCGCGTCTACCGCATCGGCAGGCGTGGACCGGCCCTGGTGGGTATCGGTGGACCGGGCGCCCGCATCCCACATGACCGCCTCGCCGGCCGAGACGATCGGCTTGCCCCCGGCCCGAGCTACCAGGCCGCCCTCCGGCGTGGTGCCGAGCCTCGCGTCGCCACCGACCCGGTAGCGGATCTGCCGCAGTGCCGGGCTGGCGGCCGCCGCCTTGGTCTTGACCACGAGCACATGGGTAAAGCCGGTCGGCGTCGCCCGCACGACGAGGTCCACGTCGGGCAGCACGTTCGGGTAGGTGGCCGAGTCCGCGGCCAGCACCGGGGCCGGCAGCGGTGCCGGCCAGCTCAGCGAGAACGTGTGACCCTCGCTGCGCCAGGTCACCAGCGGCCCGTCTCCGCCGGTAGAGAACCGGACGTCGGCGAGCGTTGCGCCCGGCACGACCGCGTCGCCGTCCCGGCGCAGCGAGGTGTCGATCGCGGTCCAGCTCCCGTCCGGCCGCTGCGCCCGCTGCGGTTCGATCGAGATGGTGGCGGTCTGGCTGCCCGAAGGGTTGGCGAACACCTGGGTGTGCGCGGTGCGCCCGGTCAGGATCTCTACCTGGGTGCCGCACTGCTCGGCGAGCCGGACCGCGGCCCGCTCGTTGGCCGCCGTGAGCGCCTTGCCGGCAACCCCTGGCCCGACAGCCCCTGGCCCGGCGACCCCTGGCGCGACAGCCTCTGGCGCGCAACCGGACTCGTCCGGTCCCGGCCGGGCGCGCACCGATCCGGAAGCGCCCGATACCCCGATCAGCGCGACCGTCAGCGCACCGACCGAGATGACGACCGCGGTCCGACGCACGCGCGTCCCAACCAACCCCCGGAAACCACGCATGGTGTCAACTCCCGACGACAGAGGGAGTGCCGCATGCGGCGGAACCCCCAGGCCTGCGGTCGATCGTCCGGGAGTCGATCACTCTCGCATCACCAAACGATCACCGCGGCACGCAACCGGGGTGACACCGCACGCGTCCGTCTGGTGGGAGGGCAGGCAGGCACAGCGGCTGGGGGGCCGACCGAGGGGATCCAGGTGCACGCCATCCAGTTCGGATTGCTTGGCCCGGTGGAGGTCCGGGTGCACGATCGCCCGGTCGCGCTCGGCGGGATGCGTTCGCAGGCCGTGCTCGCCGCCCTGCTGCTCGACCCCAACCGGGTCGTTCCGATCGAGCGGCTGGTCGAGGCGATCTGGGGGCACGATCCGCCGGAGCGCGCTCGGGTGGTGGCCCAGAATCGGGTATCCAGCCTGCGGCGCCTGCTTCGCGAGGCCGGCGCCGGTGACGCGATCCAGACCAGGGGCACCGGGTATCTGATCCGCATCGGCGACCACCAGCTGGACGTCACGAGATTCCACGACCAAGTCCGGCACGCCGGCAAGCTCGCCGCCGGCGGCGAGCTTGCCACCGCAGCCACGGAACTGACCGAGGCGCTGGCCGGCTGGCGCGGCAACGCACTCGACGGCTTGTCCACCCCCCGGCTGGCGGCGGCCGCGCGGCGCCTGGACGAGTCCAGGGTCAGTGCCCAGGAACAGCTCGTCGAGCTACAGCTCGGCCTGGGCCAGCACGACCAGGTCATCGGCCAGCTCGGCGAGCTGGTAGCCGCGCATCCCTGGCGGGAACGCCCGGTCGGCCAGCTGATGACCGCGCTGTACCGGTCGAACCGCCAGCAGGAGGCGCTGGCCTGCTACGACGCCATCCGGCAGCGGTTAGCCGACGAGCTCGGGCTCGACCCGGGCCGGGAGCTAGTCAGGCTCCGGGACCTGATCCTGCGCAACTCGCCGGAGCTGATCCTGCCTACCGCATCGGAGCCGGAGACCGGCCCACCCGCTGGCGTTGGCCCACCCGCTGGCGTTGGCCCACCCGCTGGCGTTGGCCCACCCGCTGACGTTGGCCCGCCCGCCGCGAAGACCGCGGTCAGCCTGCTCCCGCCGGCGATCGCCGATTTCGTCGGCCGGTCCAGCGAGTTGGCGATCCTGCACGCGGCCCGGGCAAGCGCCCCCGAGCCCGCCGTCGCCGTGGTCGCGATCACCGGCCCGGGCGGTGTCGGCAAGACCGACCTGGCGATCCGATGGGCGCATACTGTCGCCGCCGCCTACCCGGACGGGCAGCTCTACGTCAACCTGCGCGGCTACGGTCCCGGTCAGCCGATCCGGGCCGGGGCCGCGCTCGGCATCTTCCTGCTTGCGCTCGGTGTGCCGGCCGAGCAGATCCCGGCCGACGAGACGGTCGCGGCCAGCAGGTACCGGTCCCTGGTCGCCGGCAAGCGGATCCTGGTCGTGCTGGACAACGCGGCCGGCGCCGAGCAGGTCCGGGGGCTGCTGCCGGCCACCGCCGGCAGCCTGGTGCTCGTCACCAGCCGCGATCCGCTCACCGGCCTGTCCGCCCGAGACGGCGCCCGGCGGCTCCCGTTGCGCAGCCTCGATGCCGCGGAGGCGGTAGAACTCCTTGGTCGGATGCTCGGCTCCGGTCAGGTAGCGGCCGAGGCCGACCGCGCCGCCCAGCTGGCCGCGGCCTGCGGGCATCTCCCGCTGGCGCTGCGGATCGCCGGCGCGCACCTGCAGGACGACCCGCGGCGCTCCATCGTCGACTACCTCGACACGCTGCGCGACGACGGACGGTTGGCCACGCTGGCCATCCCCGGTGACGAGCAGTCCGCGGTCCGCATCACGTTCGACGAGTCCTACCAGCGGTTACAGGATCCGGCCGCAGCACTGTTCCGGCTGCTCAGCCTGATCCCGGGCCCGAGCTTCAGCACCGAAGCCGCCGCCGCGCTGCTGGACACGACCCTGAGCGACGCCGCGCGCCTGCTCGACCGGTTGGCCGGCGCACATCTGATCGAGCGCCAGCCGCCGGACCGGTACGGCTTCCATGACCTGCTCAGGGAGTATGCGACCGAGCAGTCCCAGCGACTCGACCCGGAGCATGCCGGGGCCGCGGCCGGCCGGCTCTATCGGCTGTTCCTGGACGGGGCGGAGGCAGCGGCCAGGCACGTGCCCGCAGCCCTCCGGCTCCCCGGGCCGCCCGGGCCGTCCGCGACCGCGCCGTCCGCGACCGGGCCGTCCGCGACCGGGCCGTCCGCGCCGTCCGCGCCGTCCGCGCCGTCCGCGCCGTCCGGGACCGGGCAGTCCAGGCCGGATTTCGCCGGCCGCGCGGCGGCGCTGGCCTGGCTGGACGCGGAGCGGGCCAACCTGGTCGGCGCCGCGGTCAGCTGCTCGGCAGACGGCCCGACGGAGATCGCCTGGCGGCTCGCCGACGCGATGCGCGGGTACTTCTGGGTGCGTACCGACACCGTCGACTGGCCCACCCTGGTCGGGGCCGGCCACACCGCGGCGACCGCCGCCAACAACCGGGCCGCGATGGCGTCCATGGAGTACAGCCTGGGGATGTGCCAGATCAGGACCAACCGGCACGCCGAGGCGCTGCGACATATGCGCCGCGCAATCGACCTGAGCCGGCTGGCGAGCTGGCCGGCCTGCGAGGCCGCCGCGCTGGGCAGCCTCGGCATCGCGCACACCGAGCTCGGTCAGATGCGCTACGCCGCGATCCAGTTCCGCGAGGCGATGGCACTCAACGAACGGATCGGACGGCTCGGCGGGCTGGCCAACAACTACGGCAATCTCGGGTTGCTCGAGCTGCGGATGGGTCGGTTCAGGGACGCCGCCAAGCACCTCGAGCGAGGTCTGGAGCTGCACCGCCAGACCGGCAACGTCAGCGATCGCGCCGTACACCGGCACGGCCTGGGCCGGGCACACGGTTATCTGGGCCACTATCGGGTCGCGTTCGACCATCTCAACGATGCGCTCGCGGTCGCCGGAGACCTCGGGGACACCGGCGCCGAGGCCGAGATCCTCGGCGATCTGGCGCTACTGCACGCCGAGCTTGGCCAGGGAGCGATGGCCCTGCCATCCGCCCGGGCCGGGCTGGCTCTTGCCGAGCAGGCGGGCGAGGCGTACCTCGAGGTGCACGCCTTGCTTGCGCTCTCGACCAGCCTGTTGTGCATCGGCGAGTCCGGTCAGGCGCTGGAGGTCAGTGCGAGCGCGGTCCGGCGAGCCGATGGTCAGACTCCGTACCTGGAGCTGGCCGCGCTGGTCGGGCTAGCTAACGCGGAGCAGCGAGCCAACGACACGGAAGCGGCGCACGAGCACGCGGCATCGGCGGCCGGGCTAGCCGGAGCCGGTGGGTTCCGGCATCTGCAGGCAGTGGCGCTGACCACGCTGGCCGAGCTCGACGAGCATCGCGGAGCCACCGCGGCCGCGATCAGCAACGCGGGTCGGGCGCTTCGGATCCATCGCGAGACCGGCTACCGGCTCGGTGAGGCCAGAGCACTGTCGGCGCTAGGCCGCGCCACCCAGACCCGTACCCGCCAGCGCTACCTGGCCAAGGCCGGAGCGATCCTGAGCGAGCTTGCCGCCGCGGGGACACCCGCGCCGCAGACCTAGCCCGAGTTTCCGGGCTATCTCGATCTTGAGGGCCTGGCGGCTGCCTCGGTTGGGTCTTGGCCTGCGGTAACCCGGCGTGTCGCCTTGCTTG
>JAKEEW010000022.1 GCA_022616375.1 Sporichthyaceae bacterium | reverse complement strand
TCGGCCGCGCCGATCGCGTCGACCAGCAGGCACAGTCCGGCGATCACCAGCAACAGCGCCAGCGGCTCGGAGTAGGTGGACCGGCTGGTATGCCAGATCGGCATGGCCAGCCCGAGCGCCAGCGTGGCCAGCACTGCCCACCGCACGCCAACCAGCCGCCCGGCCAGGCCGGCGAATGCCAGCAGCGCTAGGGCACCGAGCACCGCAGGCACCCACAGCGTGCCGGACCAGCCGGTGAGCCACTCCGCGCCGGCCAGCGTCATCGGCATCCCGGACATGAACTGCGGCACCACCGAGCCACCGTCGCCGTAGAACGCGCCGCTGCCGACCACCAGCGAGTCACTCGGACCGCCGAACGCCTCCAGCTGGACCGGGATCGGCAACCGGCCGTGCCCGGCCAGCCAGTGCCCGATCTGCGCGTACGACGCCGCGTCCCGGCGCAGGATGAGCTGCTCGGAATGCTGGACACCGTTGACGACCGCGCTGGTCACGGCGATGCCGAGGATCGCGATCGTGGCCCACCAGGGAGCGTCCGCGCCGGTGGACAGCCGACCGGCGGCGACCGCCCGCCAGCTCAGCCAGACCCCGGCAGCCGCGACCGGCATCGCCAGCAGCGCCGGACCGGGACGCAGCCATCCGGCCACGAGCAAGGGCAGCGCGGTCAGTAACCAGGCGGACAGCACGACCGCGGGCAACACGCTCAGCCTGGCCAGAAGCCGGCCGCTCACGTACCACCCCGATGCAGCACCACATACCCGGACCGGTCGAAGATCACCTCGAAGCCGTCCGCCCTGGCCATCGCCAGCCGGTCCAGCTGCTCGGCCACCGAGTCGAACGGGAACGAGCGCTTCTCGGTGTCCACGATGACCCAGTCCGCGTCGCGCGGGGTCTGGTCGAGCAGCAGCACGGTGGTCCGGGTGGTCAGGTACGGTCCGAGCCGGTTGTCCGCCTCCACCATCACCCCGTCCGGGATCAGTGAGATCGCCGCAGCCGCGGCTCGCTCCCGCTCGCCCTGCCGCCAGGCCTCGCCGGTCATCAGATCGGCCGCCGGGAACCGGAACATGGACGCGACCGTGATCGCGACCAGCGTCCCGACCGCCCAACGCTGCGGCAATCGTGGTCGGTGCCAGCGGGTGGCCACCCGGTGGACCGTGTCCATCGCGGCGAAGACCAGGATCGGCCACAGGAACGCGTCGTAGTGGTGCTCGATGTTCCAGTGGTTCGGGTTCGACGAGAACAGCCGCTCGGCCAGGAATGGTGTGGTAAGCAGCACCAGCGGCGAGCCGAGCGCGGCGAAGCCGAGCAGCCCGAACAACCAGAGCAGGGTGACCACCTTGGTGCCCGGACTTACCGCCACCGACAGCGTGTGCAACGGGTGCACGATGATGTGCCAGAACGCTTCGGCCGGGCCGGAACCGAGCTGGTCGTACATCCAGTAGTAGTCCGACCGCCCACCGGCCGCCGGGATCAGGACCAGGATCACCACCACGAACGTGACCAACCCGATCCCGGCCGTGACGAGCCCGAGCCGGCGCCGACCGCGCAGCGCGACCAGCAGCCCGAAGATCGCCACGATCATGCCCATGTCTTCCTTGACCAGCAGCAGCGACAGGGCCACGAAGCAGGCCTGCCGATACTGGCCGGCCTGGAACCGTTCCAGCGCCAGCGCGGTCAGCGGGACCGCGAATGCCACCTCGTGGAAGCCGTTGAACGTGGCCACCTGGAGCGGGAAGGACAGCGCGAACGCGGTTGCGATCACATAGGCGGTACGCCGGCCGAACAGCCGCCGGGCCGCGACCCAGACGATCGGCACCGCCGCGGCGAACAGCACGGCCTGGGCGATCCACAGCATGGCCGGGTGATCCCAGATCCAGTACAGCGGCGCCAGCACCGCGTTCATCGGCGAGAAGTGATCGCCGAGCACGGAGAAGTTCGGGCCGAACTCGTCGTGCACGCCTTTGACGATGGACACCGGCGCGTCCAGGTTGGCGTAGCTGCGCATGACCTGGTCGAAGATGGTGATATCGAACGAGCCCATCTTGAACCGGTAGTAGGCGAACACCGCGATCAACGAGTGCAGTGTTGCGGTCAGCCCGGTGAGGACCGCCAGCCAGCGAAGATCCGGATGGTCGAGACGGATCCGTGCGAGCCGACCGGCGAGCGGCTGCTCGGTGGCAACCGTGGCCGGCGCGGTCGCGACCGCGGCATTCCGTGCCCGGTCCTGCGCGTCGGACGTGCCGGCCTTAGCCTGTGCAGGCATGACTCCTGGTACCCCCGCCGGGCTATTCCGATCGGCAGCGGCACTGGATCCGGCTCGTCCGTTCATCACCTTCTATGACGACGCGACCGGGGAACGCGTCGAACTCTCCTTCGCAAGCTTCGAGAATTGGGTCAACAAGACCGCCAACCTGATCCAGGACGGCCTGGTCGCAGAACCGGGACAGCGGATTTCTCTGCTGCTCCCGGTCCACTGGCAGACGCTGGTCTGGTATCTGGCCTGTTGGTCCGCCGGCGTGATCGCGGCGCCCGGGCTCGAACCTTCCGCGGCCGACCACGTCATCACCGATCCGCAGAGCCTAGCCGGTTCAGCTGGCTGTACGGGTGAACGGGTGATGTTGTCGCTGCGCCCACTCGGCCTGCCCAGTGCCGATCCGGTGCCGGCCGGCGTGCTGGACTACGCGATCGAGGTGCCCGGGCACGGCGATCGGTTCACCCCCATCCACCCGGTGCCGGCCACCGCCCCCGCGCTGCAGATCGACGGCCGGACCTGGACCGGCGCCGAGCTGGTGGGCATCGCGGAGCGGGCCGCCACCGATGCCGGGCTGACCCAGGCCGACCGGATCATGACCAGCGCGGACCTGTCCGGCCTGGTCGGGCTCGGCGAGGTCCTGCTCGGCCCGCTGTCGGCCGGCGCCGCGATCGTGCTGTGCCGCAACCCCGATCCGGACCGGCTTGCCGGTCGGGCAACCATGGAACGGATCACCCGGACCGCATAGAGTCACGCACGGCATACTGCGTAATTCATGACCACGATCGGAGCACCATGGACAAGGTCGTCCAGAGCCCGGCCGATGCGGTCGCCGACATCGGCGACGGCGCCAGCCTGGCGGTCGGCGGGTTCGGCCTGTGCGGCAACCCGATGGAGCTGATCCGCGCGCTCCATGATCGGGCCGTGACCGACCTGCGGGTCGTGTCCAACAACTGCGGCGTGGACGACTGGGGCCTGGGCATCCTGCTCGCGGACAAGCGGATCTCCCGGATGACCAGCTCGTACGTCGGGGAGAACAAGGAGTTCGCCAGGCAGTTCCTGGCCGGTGAGCTCGAGGTCGAGCTGACCCCGCAGGGCACCCTGGCCGAGCGGTTGCGCGCCGGCGGGGTCGGCATCCCGGCCTTCTACACCGCCACCGGGGTTGGTACCCAGGTCGCCGACGGCGGGCTGCCGTGGCGCTACCACTCGGACGGGTCGGTCGCGCTGGCCTCCCCGGCCAAAGACACCCGCGAGTTCGACGGTCGCAGCTACGTGCTCGAAGAGGCCATCGTCTGCGACTTCGGCCTGGTCCACGCCAAGGTCGGCGACCGGCACGGCAACCTGGTCTTCCACGAGTCGGCACGCAACTTCAACCCGCTGTGCGCGATGGCCGGCCGGGTCACCGTTGCCGAGGTCGAGGAGCTGGTGGAACCCGGCGAGCTGAGCCCGGACGAGATCCACCTGCCTGGCATCTTCGTCCAGCGGGTGGTGCCGGTCGGCGCCGAGGTGGAGAAGCGGATCGAGCGCCGCACGGTGCGGGCACGGCAGGAAGGCTGACGTGGCGATGGGACTGACACGCGAGCAGATGGCGGCCAGGGCGGCGGCCGAGCTGGCCGACGGGCAGTACGTGAACCTCGGCATCGGCCTGCCCACGCTGGTGCCGAACTACCTGCCCTCCGGCGTGACCGTGGTGCTGCAGAGCGAGAACGGCATCCTCGGGGTCGGGCCGTATCCGTGGGACGGCGAGGAGGACCCGGACCTGATCAACGCGGGCAAGGAGACGGTCACCGTGCTCCCCGGTGCCTCCTACTTCGACTCGTCGACCAGCTTCGGCATGATCCGCGGCGGCCACATCGACGCGGCGATCCTGGGTGCGATGCAGGTCAGCGCAACCGGTGATCTGGCCAACTGGATGATCCCCGGGAAGATGGTCAAGGGCATGGGCGGCGCCATGGACCTGGTGCACGGCGCCAAGCAGGTCATCGTGCTGATGGAGCACGTGGCCAAGGACGGCACCTACAAGGTAGTCAACGAGTGCTCACTGCCGTTCACCGGCCGGGCCGTAGTCAACCGGATCATCACCGACCTGGCCGTGCTGGACGTCACCGAGGACGGGCTGGTGCTGCGCGAGCTCGCGCCGGACGTGACCGTGGACGACGTGCGCAAGGCGACCGAGCCGGACCTGCTGGTTCCCGCCGAGCCCACCCCGATGATCCCGTAATCGACGCGTGCGCCGATCACGATAGCCATGGAGGTGGCGTCACAGGGATCACGTATCGGCCGAACCGGACTATTAGCGCAGTTTGTCGGATCGGCGCGATAGCCTCCGAAGCGGTCGTTCAACGACGACGGCGCGCCTCCCTGTTTCGCCTCGTACCGCGCGAAACGATGGGTTTAGGTAACTGCCCTATGGCCGGTGGTGCGTACGGACGGTCGTCGATCATAAGCGAGGGAGTTTCGGTGTGAGCTTGCTGCTTACAGAGCCGCTGGTCGTCGCGTCCGTGCCTGAGTTGGATCGGCCTGATCCACTTCTCCGGGCACTTGACCTCTTCGCTGGGGCAGGTGGGCTCTCAGAAGGCTTCCGCCAGGCAGGGTTCCGCATCGTGGCCGGTACAGACATCGATCCCGACGCATGCGCTACCTATGCGCACAACTTCCAAGAGGCTTGGACCGTCTGCGGTGATATTCGTGACCCAAGGATCCGCGAGCGAGTCCTTGAAGCCGGGCGTGACGTCGACGTGGTCGTCGGCGGGCCGCCCTGCCAGGCGTTCTCCCAGGTTCGAAATCACGCACGCCTGATCGACGATCCCCGTAATTCGCTGTATCGGGAGTTCGTTGCGATCGTCCGAGAGCTGACACCTCCCGCATTTCTCATGGAGAACGTGCCTGGCCTGGCTCAGATGGGCGTCCTGGAGCAGGTGCTCGAAGACCTAAGCCTAGCTGGTGCCTACGATGTTAATCCCCAGGTTGTCGATGCTGCTGACTTCGGAGTTCCGCAGACTCGTAAACGCATCGTCTTCCTAGGAGTTAGAAACGACCTTGGCATCTCACCGCTCATGCTGGCCGGTACGGGCGCAACTGCGTGTATCGCGCTTGCTCGGATAGGTAATGGATACGGGGTTCAGCACCGTGGAGAGGGTGCCCAGCAGATTCTGGAACGTCTAGCAGACCCAGCGGATACGAGCATTGTGACTGTCGCCCAGGCGATCTCTGACCTGCACCACCTCCCTGCCGGACGGCGTGAAGATGCAGAGGCACTGGACAAGCTCCCGGAGTCGGGGTCTGCCTACCAGCGGCTAATGCGTATGGGTGACCTAGCGTCGCTTACGAACGTCAGTGTGCCGCGAGTCAACGCCGATACCGTTACCAGATTGCAGAAGATCCCTCCGGGAGGAAACTATCGCGACCTCTCGGATGACCTGAAGAGACGTTATCTCAGCGGCCAGAAGTGGGGACCTAGCAATGGCACTGGCACACTAGGGCGCGCACACTACTACGCGTACCGCCGACTACATCCTGAGATCTGGGCATGGACCCTGAACACTAAGGCAGATTCTGCGTACCACTATGGTCTCCCTCGAGCACTTAGTGTCCGAGAGTTCGCGCGATTGCAGTCATTCCCTGACCGGTTCGATTTCGTCACCGACCCCCGACGCGGTGAGCTTCCCGGCCGAATCGGCGGTGGCGCGGCGCACTCCCGGTATCGTCAGGTGGGCAACGCCGTGCCCCCAAGGCTTGCTGCAGCCATTGCAAGCGAACTGACCGCCCTTCTTCGCACCGCACGGTCGCGCGCTCGTGGGGAGTGACGCAGCAGGGATCGGAGGTTGGTGTGTCTTCTACGCGGTCCCAGGCAGTCACGCGTGCGTTTGGCGAGGAGAATCGGGCTCGGCTACTTCGTCGCTTCTTCGGCAACAGGGAGGAGGTTGCACCGGCCGAGGCATGGCGGGACATCTACCGGCTACTACTATGGATCGATCGCACTACGGGGCTGGCCCACTGCTACGAGAGCGATAAGTGTCAGCCGGGTCGACCATGGTATGCGCGGTCGCTTGCATTTCACGGCTGGGTCGCGCATCAGCTCGGCACCACACCGAGCGGGCTAGCTGACCACGTCGACTGGCTGTTCCGGCAAGCAAGTGAAGACTTGGCCATAGCTACTGCCCGGTCGAGGCACTCGGCATTGGTTCAGGCGCAACGCCAGCCCTACGAGGGCCAACATTTCCCCGAACCAGGCGAAGATCCAGAGCTGGTCGAGATAATCCTGGAACTGTTGGGCGATTGGTTCGCCGAGCAACCACCAGCAGAGGCAATGCAGGCATTGACCGCGCGCATCCAAGCCCACGTCACCAAGGAGAACAAGCGCAAGAATCTGGTGGGTGAAGGCTTCGAAGATACGCTGGCAGCTTTGTTGCATCGCAGCCGAGGGATTCGCGACGCGTATGAGATCCGAACTCGTCCATGGCTGCACGGCTTGCCAGGCTTTCACCCAGCACCTCCGGGCCAGAAACCACGGCAGGTAGATCTAGCTCTGATCCATCGCTCGACTCGACAACGCGTGCTGATGACCGCAAAGTGGAGCGTCCGCAGCGACCGTGAGGAGCAGTTCGTCACAGACTTCCGTGACTACGCCCGCTACGAGGCCCTCGGGCAAGATTTCGACTACGTGCTCATAACCAATGAGTTCGACGCTGCCCGCCTTGCAGCCGCATGTGATGCCCGTCGTGAGAACGCCTACCTCTTCACCGATGTTGTCCACGTCAACCCCCAAGGACCCTCGGTTGCATATGGCAAGACCGGACGTAGAGCGGCAGCCAAGATGGCGGACCGAATCAACGATGGACGCCTCATGTCCCTTGAGACCTGGTTAGTCAAGCTGACGCCTGCCTGAACCGATTGCCAGCCCTGTATCGGGTTGTTGCCAGCCAGCCTCACGCAGCGCAGCGAGGATGGCGTCCACAACCATGTCCAGCTCTTTGCCAACCTCTAGATCCCAGAACCGCAACACTGTCCATCCAGCGTTACAGAGGGCATGATTCGCATCCCGGTCGCGCGTCTGGGTTCGAGCGATCTTCTCTCGCCAGTAGGTTGAAGCCCGTTCCGGCGCGAAGTGTGCGGGATGGCCGTGCCAGAAGACACCATCAACGAAAATGGCCAACCGCCACCGCGTAAAGGCAATGTCAGGCTTGCCGGGCAATCCTCGGACATGTATTCGATAGCCGACTGCTCCGACTGAACGAAGAGCTGCGCGAAGAGTCAGCTCTGGCTTCGTGTCAGATGATCGGATTGCGGACATGTTGCGGGAACGCCCGGCTTGACTCAGATGATCGGTCATGACAGGAGGAGTCTGGCACCCAACGCGTCAGATCGCGAGGCCATCCGTCTCCAGCAGATGGCTGCAGGTAACACGATCGGGGGTCGGCCGAGCTTGGCCATCTGCAGCACGGTGCGCCACCGGATCGGCCGGCGCTGCCCGCACGGACTGCGTAGGCCCTCCATCAGCCCGGCCAGGCAGTCCTGCAGCGAGGCGGCCGATCTGGTCCGGGCCATCGAGATCGCCATCCAGTCCGCGACGTAGAGCACGGCGAGCGGCCACGGCAGGTTGCGCCGGGCCAGCCAGGCCCGGTTCCTGGCGTGCAGCCGGTAGAAATCGCGGTGCCGGGTCGGAGCGACCCGCGGGTGATACATGACCGCGGCCGCGTCGTAGTAGATCCGGAAGCCGGCATCGAGTGCCCGCCAGCCCAGATCGATCTCCTCGTGCGCATACCAGAACTGCTCGGGTAGCCCGCCGCACCGCTCGAACACCTCGCGGCGGATCGCACAACCACCGCCGAGGAAGCTGGTGACCGGGCTGGACCGAGCCGGGTCGGAGCGCAACCGTGGCACATGCCGACGCTGTGAGGTGCCGGTGTCCGGGTCGATGATCCGGAACGACACGATGCCCAATCGCGGATCGGCATCGAACAACCCGCGCAGATGGTCGGCCAGCGCCGGCGAGGGGAACCAGCCGTCGTCGTCCAGGAACAGGATCACCTGGCCCGCGGTCCCCGCCACGCCACGGTTGCGGCCGGCCGGGATGCCGAGGTTCTCCGCCAGCTGCAGCACCCGAACGTCGGCCGGCACGGCCGGCGGGTCGGAGCCGTTGCTCACCACCATGATCTCGATCGGCGGGCCGTGCTGCGCCTGCACGCTGCGGACCGCCCTGGTCAGCTCCCGGGCGCGCGCCCCGGTGGTGAGCACCACGCAGGACAGCTCGACGGTTCGGTCAACTGTGGTCAGATCAGGCGTCGCGACACGAGCACACTGACCAAGTGCAACACGAGCTGATGTCCGGCAACCAGGGCGAACACCACAATGAGTGAACGAGTCCCGACAAGATCACCACGGGCTGCGTCCACCACCGCCGCGACCGCGACCAGGACCGACGCCTCCACCGCACCGATGATCCGGTGCAGGCCGGCGGCACCGGCGATCTGGCGGGCCCGGCCGAGCAACCGGCTCACCGGCTGGGCTGCCGCGTCCGTGACCGGCCCCAACCCGGCCCGGGCCCGGGCCGCGTCGACCAGGTCGGTCTCCGCCTTGATCAGCACCGCCCCGAGCGCGGCCAGCAGCCCGATCACCGCCCAGCCGTCGGCGCCGAGCGCACTGGCCCGGAACCCGACCGCGGCCAGCAGCGCCGCCTCGGTGAGGTAGTGCCCGAGCCGATCCAGGTAGATGCCGTGCGCACTCTGGTGGCCGTTCCACCTGGCCACCTCGCCGTCCGAGCAGTCCAGCACCAGGTAGGCCTGGATCAGCACCAGACAGGCCAAACCGCCGACCAGCCCGGGGAGCAGCGGGGCCAGCGCCCCGAGCATGCCGATCCCGACCATGAGCCAGGTGACCCGATCTGCCGACCAACCGAGCCGCAGCCAGAACCGGGTCAGGTAAATGGACAGCCGGCGGGCGTAGAGCCGGCCGGCCCAGTGCTCGCCGTTGCGGCGGGTCAGCGTGCTCGCCGGTTGGCAGACCGCCCTGAGCTCGGCGACCGATGGCGCACCGGGCGTAGCAGATGTAGCAGGGGGAGCAGACGAACCGGGCCGACCGGCCGATCCTCCGACATGTACCCCGACGGGCGACTCGGGTGCTCCGGGCACTTCGGGCGGCTTCGGATCCGGCCGCCCGAGCGCGGTCATGCCAGCTCGGCCCGGTGCGCGGCCTCGGCGCGCTCGGCTCGCAGCCAGCGCAGCCACCCGACCACGCTCTCCAGGACGAACACCACGGCCAGGCTCGCGGTCAGCACGACCAGGCCGGTGCGAAGCGTGCCCACCCCGGCCAGCGTGAGTGAGGCGATCACCAGCAACCGACCGTCGTAGCCGAGCCCGGCCGTGTACAGCCAGCGGGCCGGACCGGTGCCGGTGTGCCGCAGCCGGTAGGCCGTGTCGTAGTGATGGAACGCCACCACGACTAGGTAGGCGTAGGCGACCGGGAGCAGGTCGGGCGCCAGCTGGTAGACCAGCGCGATCACATAGCTGTACTCGATGGCCCGCAGCATCGCCGGCAGCAGCCAGCCGAACCGGCCGCGGACCGGCCCGCTCCAGCACAGTCCGGTGACGACCAGGCCGATCAAGGTTCCGGCGAACAGCCACTGCCGGGCGCTCGTGGTGTCCTCGAGCAGCCACAGCGGCACCCCCATCAGGGTGGCGGCCAGCAGCAGCATGTGCAGCTCGGGGAACCGCAGGCCGCGCAGGGCCTGCCCGACGTCGCGGGCCAGCGGCCCGGCGTCCATCTGGTACTCCAGGTCGCTAGGTCGCTCCGCGCCGAGGTCAAACATGGGCCAGCGACCTCAGCACCCGGCCGGCAATCGTGTAGAGCGCGGCGAACCCACCCCAGCTCAGCAGCACGATGAACACGGTACGCGGGTCGAACAGCGCGGCCACCACCGAGATGACCAGCCAGCGCTCGCCGATTGGGAAGACGATCACCCGCTTGAGCCAGACCAGGGCCGGGTGCCGGCTGGTCGACTCGGACAGGTTCACCGCGCTGCGGCCGAGCGCCACCCCGCTGCTGTCTGCGGCCGCGGTGCCGGTCGCAGCTGCCGTGGCGCCGTGGTTGGAACCGCGGGCGTGGCTGCGACCGGTCGACCCCCCGCCCGTCGACCCCCCGCCGGTCGACCTCAAGCCCGTCGACCCGACGCCGACGAACACGTCGGACGCGTCGTCCCTGCGGTTGATCGGCAGCTCCACCGGATCGACGTGATGCTCGGCCCGGCGTTCCGCCTGCCGGACCGCGAAGCCGAAATCGGCCGCGTGCCGGAACGTCTGCAGCGCCAGCGTCGCGGCGGCCAGCAGCCAGATCGTGTTCCCCGCGCGGCTCGCCCCGGCGGCCAGCGCCGCGTAGACCACGTACTCCTTGATCCGGTCGGTGATGCCGTCCAGCCAGGCCCCGACCGGTGAGAAGGTCCGGTTGTAGCGGGCTACCTCGCCATCCACGCAGTCCAGCACCAGGGCCGCCTGCAGCAGGATCGCGCCGAGCACCAGCCCGACGCGGTTGCCGAGCAGGAACATCCCGGCGGCGCCGAATGCCACCGCCACCGAGATCAGCGTGATCACGTTCGGCTTCAGGTTGTAGCGCAGTGCAAGCCGGGTCACGTGCTTGGAGATCCGACGCACCACCACGGTCGAGTAGAAGCCGTCGCCGGGCCGGGCCGCACTGGCCAGCCGGAGCCGCTCCTCGTCGATCTCGCTGAGGTCGACCAGAGCGGCACCGACCTCGAGCTCGGTGCGCGGCCGATGCAGGATGTAGGGCCGCACCGGGACGGCGCTCATCCGGACTCCGGAGCGGACCAGCCCGACGGTGAGCAGCTCGACCAGGCCGTCGGCGGTGTCCGGCACCCGACCGATCGCGGACACCCCGCGCGCTACCTCGGCCAGGGTGGCGGTGTCGGTCAACCCGACCCGCAGCACGCCGAGACCGTCGGCGTTCGGCTCGGTCACCGTGTGCACCCGAGATTCCGCCGACCACACGATGTCGTCCAGGGTCCGCACGCCCGGACCGTTGGCCCGCTCGCCGACCAGCAGGCCGGTGCCTACTCGCGGGTCGAGCAGCAGCTTCGCGAGCGCCTCGTTGTGCGCGACGATGCCGCCGTCGAGCACCATGACCTCGCCGGTGCCCTCGGCCGCGCTCTTGGCTACCACGTCCAGCTCTTCGCGCACGGTGCGGCAGGCGACGACCTCGTTCACCCGACCACCGAGCTGATCGCGGACCGAGGTGGCGGTCCACTCCGGGCACAGCACGACCCGGCGGCCCGGCACGTCCAGGGCGATCACTTGGTCCACCAGCGCGGCGAGCACGGTGGCGTCGCGACGCGGCAGCATCGCGGCGGACGGCCGGCCGTCCATGCCACCGACGGTGATGAACAGCGTGCTCAGCCTGAGTTCACCTCTTCCGCGTACTGGGCGAGCGTCTCGTCGAGGGGACCGTCGCCGACCAGTTGCCCGTTACGCAGATAGAGCCCGCGAGTGCAGAACCGTTTGAGGTCCGACTCGCTGTGTGACACGAGGAACAAGGTGCGCCCGCCGCTCACCATCTCCTCCATCCGCTCCTGGCACTTCTTCCGGAACCGGCGGTCACCGACCGCCAGCACCTCGTCGACCAGGATGATCGGCGCGTCCAGCCGGGTTGCCACCGCGAATGCCAGGCGCGCCTTCATCCCGGAGGAAAAGTGTCGCACTGGAGTGTCGAGAACGGCCTCAAGTTCAGCGAACTGGACAATTTCCTCGAAGCGTTCTTCGACTTCGGACCGGGGCAATCCGTGCAAGCCGGCGGACAGGAAGATGTTGTCCCGCGCGGTCAGGTCAGAGACCATTCCGGAGGAGAGCTCGATCAGCGGCGCCACGTCCTCGGTGACGGTCATGGTGCCCTCGTCCGGCAGCATCACGCCCGCGATCAGCCGCAGCAGCGTGCTCTTGCCCTGGCCGTTGGCGCCGATCAGGCCAACCGCCTCGCCCTGCGCGATCCGGAACGAGACGTTGCGGAACGCCCAGAACTCGTCGCCGAGTGGCTGCCGCTTGGAGCCGTGGATGAACAGCTCGCGCACCCGCAACCGGCGCTTGCGGTTGCGGGTGAACCGGATGCCGACGTTGTCGGCAACGATCACGGCTGACTCAGTGGGCACGACCTATAGCTCCTTCAGCACGGCCCGCTCCAGCCGCGCGAACACCGACCAGCCAAGTGCGAACAGCGAGCAGGACAGCACGATGGTGGGAATCACCGCCGATGCCCAGCTGATTCCGGCCTTACTCAGCTCATCCGGGAACCAGATCGCCCGGTTGAGCTCGAGGATGCCGACGAACGGGTTGAGTGTGTAGAGCGCAACCACCGAGTCCGGCAGCTTGTCGATCTTCTCGAAGCCGTACAGGATCGGCGAGAAGTAGAACAGCAGCCGCATCACGATCCGCACCACGTTCTTGACGTCGTGCAGGATCGCGGTGATCGAGGACAGCAGCAGCGAGATCCCGGTGAGCAGGACCATCTGCAGCAGCATCACGAACGGGAGCAGCGCGAGGTGACCCAGGTGCGGCGAACGCCGGTAGATGATCGCGAAGGCGATCAGGACCGGCAGGCTGAGCAGATACTCCACCCACTTCGCGCCGACCAGGCGCAGGATCCAGATCTCCCGCGGCACGCTCGTGGTCTTCACCAGCCGGGCCTGCCCGGTCAAAGCGGTGGTCGAGGAGTTGATCGTGGAACTGGCCCATAGCCACGGCAGCAGCCCGGCCAGCAGGTAGACCAGGTAGTCCTCGGTGCCCACACCCATGATCACACCGAAGACGAAGTAGTAGACCATCGCGAGCAGGAGCGGCTCGAGAATCGACCAGACGTAGCCCAGGAACGACTTCTCGTACTTGATCTTCAGGTCGCGGGTGACCAGCAGCTGCAGCACGGACCGGCGCGCCACGATCTCGCGCACCCGTGCGTTCATGCCGCTCCCCCTTCCTGCCCACCTCAGAGCAACCTGCCCGCCGGCTCCAAGCCTGCGGAACGCTACCATTGCGACCCTCCCAGCTCCCCCAGCCTCCTTGCCGGCGAACTGTGGAAGGCGGCCCCTTATGTCCGGACCGACAAGATCCGCGTCGCGCGGGACGCCGCTGCGGAAACGCGTGGCCAGGCTCAAGCGTCGGGCTCGGCTGGCACTGCGCCGTCGGGTTGCTCCAGGGTACGGCCTGTGGGCCAACCACGAGTTGGTCAATGTCGGGATCCCGGCCGATGTAGTGGCCTATTTCGCCGATCCGCCCACCAAGCTGTACCAGCTCGACCAGTGGTTGCCCATCCTCGAGCGGGTGCACGAGAGGCGCCCGGTCGTGATCGTGTGCCGGGACCTGCGCACGGTGCGCGAGCTGCGCCACCGCACCTCGGTCCCGATGATCTTCATCCGGCGATACGCCAACCTGGTCGACCTGTACGAGCGCAGTGACTACCAGCTGGCACTGTACGTGAACAACGCGGCGCAGAACTTCCAGTCGCTGGCCGCCGCGCACATGGTGCACGTGCACGTCAACCATGGCGAGAGCGACAAGTCGTGCATGGTCAGCAACCAGCTCAAGGCCTATGACCGGATCTTCGTAGCCGGCGACGCCGCGGTGGCTCGGCACGTCGGTGCGCTCTACGGCTTCGACCTGGAGCGCCTGGTCAAGATCGGGCGGCCTCAGCTGGACGTCGCGCTCGCCGCCTCGCTGCCGCCAAGCCCGCGGCGCACCCTGCTCTACGCCCCCACCTGGGTCGGCGAGGTGGAGACCAACAACTACACCTCGGTCGATCGGTACGGGGCGGCAATCGTGCGCGCCATGCTCGCCGTGCCCGACGTCCGGGTGGTCTATCACCCGCATCCGCGGATTCCCACCGCGAACAGCGCGGTCGGGCAGATCCACCGGCAGATCGTAGAGCTGATCGAGGCGGCGACACTGCGCGACCCGCAAGCCGGCCACCACTACTCGGTCGGCGGCCCGATCCTGTCGCTGTTCCCCAACTCCGATCTCATGATCACCGACATCTCCAGTGTCGGCCTCGACTTCCTCTACCTGCGCACCGACGCGCCGCTGTTCATTACCGACCGGTTCGACGACCGGGACCGGCTGCTGGCCACCGCGCCGGTCGCGGCCGGTGCCGACGTCATCGACACGGCCTCGCTGCCCCGGCTGACCGAGACGCTGGAGCGGCGGCTGGCCGCCGACGCGCTCAGCACGGCCCGGCGGGACATCCGGCGCTACTACTTCGGCGATCTCGAGCCCGGTGAGAGCACCCGCCGCTTCCTTGACCAGATCGACCAGCTCATCGCGGAGCGGGCCGCGCTACGCGGCACCCGCCCGCCGGCCGACTCGACGGACTGGGCCGGGGCCTCCGGCGGAGTCGATGCCGGATTATCCGATCGGCTGGGACCGGCCACCGGTCGTGATCGGGCATCGCGGCCTCGGCCGCGGGACCGTCGACGGCCACCTGGAGAACACGCTCGGGTCGCTGCACGCCGCGATCGCGGCCGGTCTGCGCTGGGTCGAGATCGACGTACGGCGGACCGCGGACGACACCCTGGTCGTGCTGCACTACCCGACCTGCGCCAGCGGTGAGTTCGTCTCCGACCTGGACGCCACTGCGGCGGCCGCGGCCGGGCTGGTCCCGCTCGCCGATCTGCTTGCCGGCCTACCCGCCGGGATCGGCGTCGACCTCGATCTGAAGTCCGCACTCGAGGACGCGACCCGCTCGCCCGAGCTGACCACCGCCGGGCTCCTGGTGCCGGTGCTGGAAGCCGAGCGGGACCGCCGGCCGAACCTGATGGTCAGCTCGTTCGACGCGGGCGCGTTGACGATCGTGCGCGAGCTGCTGCCGGCCGGCGTGCCGGTACCGCTCGGCCTGCTCAGCTGGGTGGGCTTCCCGCTGCGCAAGGCGGTACCGATGGCCGCACAGCTCGGCTTCGGCGCGGTGATCGCGCACTGGAAGTCGTTCGCGGCCAACGACATCGACCCGGCGCCGATCCATCGGGAGACGGCCTACTCGGTTGACATCGCGCACCGGGCCGGGCTGCGGGTCGGGGCCTGGTGCCCGCCGCCGGTCGAGATCCCGCGGATGGCCGCGGCCGGCGTGGACGCGCTGATCGTGAACGACGTGGCGGGGGCGCTGGCCGCTCTTGCCGCGCTGTCTCCACTCCCGCGATCATTACCGGCGGTTTGCGCAGACAAATCACCCCG
>JAKEEW010000203.1 GCA_022616375.1 Sporichthyaceae bacterium | reverse complement strand
GGTGGCCTCGGCCGGATCGGCCGGATCGGCCAGGGTGACGGTGGTCAGGGCGTCGCGGTGGCCCCCGATGTTCCCGCCGGTCAGGAGCTTGTCGACCACCGGCTCGAGCCGGACCGCCACATCGGCGCGGCGCCGGCTCCAGCCGTAGAGCTTGACCACCGCCCCGGTGAGCTCGGCGAGGTCGATCCCGCCGGCATCCCGGACGAACCCGGTCACGGCCGCGCCGAGCTCCAGGTCGTGAACCTGCTCCGGGCTGCGTGCGCAGTCCTCGGTCGGGGTCCGGACCGCGATCCGATCCGGCTCGGCGGCCAGCACGAAGTCGCCGTCCATCACAACGGGGCTGTGCCGGATCGCGGTGTCGATGTTGTCCCGCACCCGGGTGCCGAGCCGGCCGATGTTCCAGGCGTCCCGCAGCCGCTGGTGGATGACCGAGATGTGGACCGGAGCTTCGACCGCGACGATCTGCTCGATGCCGGCCCGCATCTCGTAGTGCGCGCCGGTGTCGGACACGTCCACCCAGCTCGGCAACGGGTCCAGGACGGCCGTCTGATACCGCACCGCCCAGGTGGCCGGCGGGTCCACGGTGGCGGGTTCGATGACCACCTCGGGGCGCGGGATCAGGTCGATCGGCTCGGCCGGGCCGAGCTCGGGTAGCGGCGTGGTGATCGCCGTCTCGATCGCGGCGCGCAGCCGCTGCTCCTCGCTACCGCGGTTGCGGTACCAGGCCAGGCTCCAGACCCGGTGCAGGCGCCAACCGAGCCCGCGCAGGATCCGCTCGCGGAGCCGATCCCGATCTCGGGCGGTCTTGGACGAGCTGTAGATCGGCCCGTCGCACTCGATCCCGATGGCGTAGCGCCCCGGTAGCTGCGGGTGGCTGACGGCGATATCGATCCGGAAGCCGGCCGCCCCGACCTGCGGCACGACCTCGTAGCCCCACGAGCGGATGGCGGCCGCCACGGACTGCTCGAACGCGGAGCCGGGCCCCTTGGGCTCGGCACCGGGCTCGGGCTTGACCTCGTCGATGGTCAGCGCCGGCAAGCCGCGGGTCGCGTAGTCCAGATACCGGCGCAGGTGCCGGACGCCCTCGGTGCGGACCGACTCCGGAATGTCGGCTGCGGTAATGCTGCTGACGATCTCTACCCGATGTCGGGCGCGGGTGATCGCGACGTTGAGCCGCCGCCAGCCACCGGGACGGTTGACCGGACCGAAGTTCATCGTGGTTCT
>JAKEEW010000202.1 GCA_022616375.1 Sporichthyaceae bacterium | reverse complement strand
TGGCGGTCTAGCCGCGATCCCCGACTAGGCGAGTCGCCGTGGCGGTCTAGCCGCGATCCCCGACTAGGCGAGCCGCCGTCCCGGCTAGCCGAGCCGGAACCCCAGGTCCGCGTCGATGCTCAGGGTGTCCATCTGCGCCTTCTGCAGCGAGCCCGAGTAGTCCCAGTTCATCGCCTGCCAGCGGGTGAACTGGTCGAGCACCCACTGGCCGGACTGCCGGCTGCCGTTGCCGGAGCGACCGTTGCCCCCGAACGGCAGATGCGCCTCCGCGCCCGAGGTGGAGTTGTTGACCGAGACCATGCCGGCAGAGATCCCGCGCCGGAACCGGAACGCCTTGCTCGGATCCGTGGTGTAGATCGAGGAGGACAGGCCGTAGCCGGGCAGGTTCGCCAGCTCGATCGCCTCGTCCAGCTCGTGGTAGCCGGCCACGCCGACCAACGGGCCGAACGTCTCGGTGCGGAACACCGCGTCGTCCGGTCGGACCCCGTCCAGGATGACCGGGTGGTAGTACAGGCCGCGGTCCGGATCGCCGACGAAACCTTCGCGCGGGTTGGCCGCCCCGATCCGGCCCACGCCGGTCGAGCCGAGCACCCGGTGGTGGTCGCCGATCCAGCCGAGATAGGACTCGTAGGACTCGGCGAACTTCTGGTCGAGGAGCGGGCCGTAGAGCACGTCCGAGGTCGGCGATCCGATCCGAGCCGCCGCGGTGGCGGCCGCGAACCTGGCCACGAACTCAGGCCGCACCGAGTCGTGCACCAGCACCGTTCCCAGCGAGGTGCAGCGCTGCCCGGCCGTGCCGAACCCGGAGAAGAGCGCGCCGGACACCGCGAGGTCCAGGTCTGCGTCCTCGGTGACCACCATCGGGTTTTTGCCGCCGAGCTCCAGGCACGGGGACTGCAGGTGCCGCCCGCACAGCTCGCCGATCCGAACCCCGACCGCGGTGGAGCCGGTGAACCCCACCTTGTCCACCAGACCCGCGTCCAGTGCCTGTTCCAGCCCGGCGAACGTGGCGGCTCCGTCGGCCAGGACCAGGTTGAGCACGCCGGGCGGCACCCCACCGTGCGCGAACAGCTCGAACAGCGCGCTGCCGCTGGCCGCGGCGTACTCGGCCGGCTTCCACAGCACCGCGTTGCCGCACAGCAGGGCCGGCACCAGATACCAGGACGGCACGGCGACCGGGAAGTTGCCCGCGGTGATGATCGCCGCCACACCCACCGGAGTGCGGAACGTGAACAGCTGCTTGTCCGGCATCTCCGAAGGCACGGTCTGCCCGTACAGCCGGCGACCCTCGCCCAGGAAGAAGTCGCAGGTGTCGATGATCTCCTGCACCTCGCCGCGGGCCTCGGCCAGCGGCTTACCGATCTCACGGGTGATCAGCGCGGCCAGCCGGTCGGCGTTCGCGGCGACCAGCCGGCCCACGTTTGCGATCACCTGGCCGCGGGTCGGTGCCGGCACCTCCGCCCACGCCGGCTGCGCCGCCCGGGCCGCTCGCGCGGCCGCGACGAAGTCGGCCGGCTCGGCCAGCCCAACCGTGGCGACCAGGTCGCCGGTGTCTGCCGGGTTGGTCGACGGTATTGATCGGGCACCCGCTGTAACCACCCGCTGACCGTCGATGATCGAGCTGATACTGGGGGTGCTAGGGCTGATCCCGGGCTCTGACATGCCGCTCACGGTATCGCCGCAAGGCCGGATAATCTCGGGCAGCTCACGTACGCCGAGGTGACCCAGTGCGACCGAACGACCCCACCGACGAGCACTTCCTTGCTGCGGTGGGTGGACTGCGGCCCGGGCCGGGCTCGACCGCCGGTGATCTGGACGCGCCGGTCCGATCCGGAGCCGAGCTCACCAGGGCGGCCGCGATCGAGCTGTTCGACGCCCAGCTGACCAGCCGGCATCTCGACCTGGCCGCGCGCTGGCTCCGCGAGCAGGGGTTCGGCTACTACACGATCAGCTCGGCCGGCCACGAAGGAAACGCCGCGGTCGCCGCCGCGCTGCGGCCCAGCGACCCGGCTTTGCTGCACTACCGGTCCGGCGGGTTCTACTGCGCCAGGGCCGGCCAGGTGTTCGGCCACGACCCGATCCGGGACGTGCTGCTCGGCCTGGTTGCCGCGGCCGACGAGCCGATTTCCGGCGGCCGGCACAAGGTGTTCGGCAGCCTGCCGTTGTCGATCATCCCGCAGACCTCAACCATCGCCAGCCACCTGCCTCGCGCGGTCGGGGTGGCGTTCGCGATCGAGCGCGCCAGGAAGATCGGCGTGACCAGCCGATGGCCGGACGACGCGGTCGTGGTGGCCAGCTTCGGCGACGCGTCGGCCAACCACTCGACCGCGCTTGGCGCGATGAACGCCGCCAGCTGGACCGTGCACCAGGGTTTGCCGCTGCCGCTGCTGCTGGTCTGCGAGGACAACGGGCTGGGAATCAGCGTCCGGACCCCGCCGGACTGGATCGAGACAGCGTTCGGGGCCCGGCCAGGGACCCGGTTCTTCAGTGCGGACGGTTGCGACCTGGTCGAGACCTACCAGGCCGCACGGGAGGCCGCGGACTGGGTGCGCAGCCGGCGCCGGCCCGCGTTCCTGCACCTGCGGATGATCCGGCTGATGGCGCACGCCGGCTCCGACGTGGAGACCGGCTACCGGTCCGGCCCGGAGATCGCCGCCGATCTGGCCAGGGATCCGCTGCTGAGCACCGCCCGACTGCTGGTCGATGCCGGCGTGCTTACCGCCGAGCAGGTGGTGGCCAGGTATGAGGCGATCGGCGAGCAGGTGCGCGCGGCCGCCCGTAAGGCCGCATTTCGGCCCCGGCTGAGCTCGCCGCGCCAGATCATGGAACCGATCGCCCCGTCCCATCCCTACGACATCGCGCTGGCCGCGACCCGGCAGGCGCCGCGCGAGCGCCGGACCGCGGTGTTCGGTGACCAGCTGCCAGAGGGGGAGGGGCCGCTCACCCTGGCCCAGGCCATCAACCGGGCGCTGCTCGACGCCAGCGCCCAGCATCCGAACCTGCTGGTGTTCGGCGAGGACGTTGGGCGCAAGGGCGGCGTCTACGGCATCACCAGGGGGTTGCAGCGCAAGCTCGGCCCCAGCCGGGTGTTCGACACGTTGCTGGACGAGCAGACCATCCTCGGCCTCGCGCTCGGCGCCGGGGTGTCCGGCCTGCTCCCGGTGCCGGAGATCCAGTACCTGGCCTACCTGCACAACGCCGAGGACCAGTTGCGCGGCGAGGCGGCCACGCTGGGGTTCTTCTCCCAGGGCCAGTACCGCAACCCGATGGTGGTGCGGATCGCCGGCTACGGTTACCAGCGCGGGTTCGGGGGGCATTTCCACAACGACAACGCGGTCGGCGTGCTGCGCGATATCCCCGGTCTGGTCATCGCTTCGCCGTCCCGCCCGGACGACGCGGCCGCGATGCTGCGCACCTGCCTGGCCGCGGCCGAGGTGGACGGCCGGGTCTGCGTGTTCCTCGAGCCGATCGCGCTGTACCACGCAAGGGATCTGTACGTGGACGGCGACGGCGGGTGGCTGGCGCCCTACCCGTTCCTGGCCGAGCACGTGCCGGTCGGCCGGGCTCGGACCTACGGCGACGGCGGCGACCTCACCATCGCCACCTTTGGCAACGGGGTGTATCTCAGCGTCCGGGTGGCCCGCCGGCTGGAGGCCGCCGGCGTCGGCTGCCGGGTCGTCGACCTGCGCTGGCTGGCTCCGCTGCCGGTCGAAGACCTACTGCGGGAGGCCGCGGCGACCGGGCGGGTGCTGGTCGTGGACGAGACCCGGCGCTCCGGCGGAGTGTCCGAGGGGGTGATCACCGCGCTGGTCGACGGTGGGTTCACCGGCCAGGTGGTACGGGTGGCCAGCGAGGACAGTTTTATCCCGCTCGGCGACGCGGCAAACGCGGTGCTGGTCTCGGAGGACGGCATCGAGAAGGCCGCGATGGACTTCGTCCGCTAAAGCCGGCCTCTGTCCGCTTCGGCTGCCGACCCATAGGGTAGATCGCCATGGATCACACCATCGTGGTCGAGAACCTCTGCAAGCGGTACGGCGACGTGCAGGCGGTCGACGACCTGTCGTTCACCGTCGGGTCCGGCGAGTTCTTCGGCATCCTCGGCCCCAACGGGGCCGGCAAGACCACCACGCTGGAGATCGTCGAGGGCCTGCGCGACGCCGACTCGGGCACCGTGAGCCTGCTCGGCGAGTCGCCGTGGCCGCGCAAACCCGCGCTGCTCAACCGGATCGGCGTCCAGCTGCAGGCGTCCTCGTTCTTCGAGCTGATGACCGCGCGCGAGCAGATCCACACGTTCGCGCAGATGTACGGCGTGCCGAACAGCCGGGCCGACGCGATGCTGGAGACGGTCGGCCTGGTGGACAAGGCCGATACCCGGGCCGAGCAGCTGTCCGGCGGCCAGGCACAGCGCTTATCGATCGCCTGCGCGCTGGTGCACGACCCCGAGGTGGTGTTCCTGGACGAGCCGACCTCGGGCCTTGACCCGCAAGCCCGCCGCAACCTGTGGGACGTGCTGCGGGCGATCAACGACGAGGGTAGGACGGTGGTGCTGACCACTCACTACCTGGACGAGGCCGAGGTGCTCTGCGACCGGGTCGCGATCGTGGACCACGGGCGGTTGCTCGAGCTCGGCTCGCCCGCGGAGCTGGTCCGTGGGCTGGACAGCCCGGTCCACATCGGCATCGAGAGCGGCGTGCTGACCGCCGCGGACGCCGCCGCGCTGGCGGACGACGCCGAGGTGAGCGACGACGAGGTGTCGCTGACCATCGCGACCAGGCAGCCGGCGACCGTGCTGGCCGCGCTGGCCGACCGGGACGCGCTGCGCGGGCTGCAGGTCCGCGGCGCCACCCTGGAAGACGTCTTCCTGCACCTGACCGGACGGGAGTACCGGGAATGAGCCGCGGTCTCAAGCCACTGTCGATGGCGATGCTGCGTGGGTTCCTGCGCGACCGGACCGCGGTGTTCTTCACGATCCTGTTCCCGTTGATGTTCCTGGTGCTGTTCGGTGGCCTGTTCAAGGACCAGGGCGCGCCGAAGGCGGACATCATCCAGATCGGCTCGGTCGCGGTGATCGACCAGATGCCCGAGCAGGCCCGGACCGCGCTGGTCGATGTCGCCGAGATCACCACCGCCACCGATGCCGCGGATGCGCTCGAGCAGGTCCGTAAAGGTGACGCGGATGCGGCGATCGAGCAGCGCGGCGACCAGCTGGTCGTGCACTTCTCCGAGGCCGACCAGGTCTCTGCCGGCTACGTGATCGGTCTGCTCAACTCGATCGTGCAGCAGGCCAACATCGGGGTGTCCGGGCAGCCGCCCAGGTTCAGCCTCGACGCGCTGTCGGTCGAAGACGAGTCGCTGCAGACGATCCAATACATCACCCCTGGCCTGCTCGGCTGGGCAGTGGCCACCGCTGCGACGTTCGGTGCCGCGATCACCCTGGTCGGCTGGCGGCAGAAGCGCATCCTGCGCCGGCTCCGGTTGGCCCCGATCAGCACCGGCGACGTGGTGGGCGCGCGGGTCGGCACCACGACGCTGATCGTGCTGGGACAGACGGCCATCTTCCTCGGTGTCGCGCTGCTGCCGTATTTCGGCCTCAAGCTCACCGACTACTGGTGGATGGCGATCCCGCTGATCGTGGCCGGGTCGCTCGCGTTCCTCTCGCTGGGGTTGCTGATCGGCGCGTTCACCGACACGATCGACTCGGCGGCGGCCGGGGCGAACCTGGTGGTGCTACCGATGGCGTTCCTGTCCGGCTCGTTCTTCCCGCTGGACAACGCACCCGGCTGGCTGCAGGCGCTGTCGCACATCCTGCCGCTGGGCTATCTGCGGGAGGGGATGATGGACGTCATGGTCCGCGGTGCGGGGCCGTTGAGCGTGCTGCCGCACATTGCCGGGCTGCTGTTGTTCGGCGCGGTGGTGACCCTGATCGCGTCCCGGTTCTTCCGGTGGGACGCGATCTAGGGCCACCCACCTTCCCGATCATTACCGGCGGCTTGCGCGGACAATCCACCCAAACTAGGTGATCAATTGCACATTGTGCCGGTAATGATCGGTGGACAGGGGCACCTACCAGCGGTGCGCGACGTCCACGACCAGCCGGGAGCCGCTGCCCGGGCCGTCGAGCACGAACACCCGGAACGGCAGCCTGGCCCGCGCCCCGAGGCCGATCGTGGTCTGCCCCTCGAACGAGCCGGCGCCGGCGATCTGCCGGAAGGTCCGGAAGCCGGACACGTCCACCAGCTCCTTCTTGGTAGCCGGGAACGTCACATGGCCCTGGTCGTCGTACGCCGGAGCCAGCACGATCAGCCGTAGCTTGGCGCCACCGCGTAGCGGCACGACCTGGCCGGAGCCGTCCTGCCGGAGCGTGGTCACGTACTGGACCCGGTAGCCGGTGACCGAACCGTCGAGGTCGACCACGAACCGGTCGAAGCAGGTGTGCCGGCCGGCTCTGGCATGGTCGATCGGTCCTACCGTGTAGGAGCCGCCGGTCTTGCCAAGCGAGCCCCAGGTGATCCCGCAGTACGGCGCGGCCGACGCCGATGCCGCCGGCACCAGCAGCGCCCCGAGCAGGACGAGCCCAAGGAGGGCGACAGGTACCTTGCGCATCACGCACCTCCATACGTGTGGCGAAGCTTTGGACCACATATGGACGTGCGCGCTGCCCGTTTCGTTGTTCGCGGAACGCAGGAAGTCGCAGGTGAGATCACATGATGATCACGGCTCGGCCGGCCGCCCGGTCGCGCATCTGCTGCAGCGCGGTGTTGACCCCGGTCAGCTCGATCGGCCGGGTCACCAGCCGGTCCAGCGGGAGCCGCCCGGCCAGGTAAAGCTGAGCGATCTTGGGAAAGTCCAGCGCGGCGACGCAGGAGCCGTATGACGAGCCGAGCAACCGGTAGCCGCGATCCGGGAACCGGTATCCGTCCACCGCGACGGTCTCGCCCTGCGCGGTCATCCCGACCAGCACCAGCGTGCCGCCGGGCGCCAAGGTGCGGCCGAGCCCGGTCACCACCTCGGCCGAGCCGATGCAGTCGAAGCCGTACTCCACCCCACCGGTGATCCGGCGCATCCGCTCGGTCCAATCGACATCGGCGAGCACGGTGTGACTCGCGCCGACCGCCCGAGCCAAGTGCAACGCCGGCTCGGTGGCGTCGACCGCGACGATCGGATCCGCGCCGACCAGAGCGGCGGACATCACCGCGGACAGCCCGACCCCGCCGCACCCGACCACGCACACCGGCACCCCGGCCGGAACCTGTGCGGTGTTCACCACCGCGCCGAACCCGGTGGCCACCCCGCAGCCGATCAGCGCGGCCACCTCCGGCGGCACCTCGGCCGAGATCGGAACGCAGGCTGCGGCCGGCACCACAGCGGCCTCGGCCATGGTGCCGATCGCCAGGTACTGGTACAGCGCGGTGCCGTCCGGCCGGCGCACCCGGGTGGTGCCGTCGGCGAGCACGTGCTCGCCCGCGCTGCTGCGCTCGCACAGCCAGCTGCGCCCGCTCCGGCACAGCGCGCAGCTGCCGCACGGGTACATCCAGCTGAGCACGACCCGGTCGCCGGCCCGCACGCTGTCGACATCCGACCCGGTGGACAGCACCACGCCGGTCCCTTCGTGGCCGAGCACGACCGGCATCGGCCGGGCCCAGTCGCCATCCACCACGTGCAGGTCGGAGCGGCACACCCCGCTGGCCAGGTAGCGAACCAGCACCTCACCCGGTTGCGGTGGGTCGACCGTGACCGGCTCGATCGCGACCGGAGTCCGGGGAGCCGAGAGCACCGCGGCGTGAACCTGCACGGCGCCGACGATAGCGGCGGCTAGCGGAGGGCGGGCTAGCGGACCGTGACCGGGACCCGCTGGACCATGTTGTTGCTCATGCCCTGGCGGTTCCACGGCTGGTCCACCGGCTGGATGTTGCCGGCCGCGTCGGTGGCCCGCACTGCGAGCTCGCACTCGCCGGGCTCCGCGGTCCACTGGAAGCCCCAGCCCCGCCACGCCCACCGCTCGCCGGGCGGATCGAGCTCGGCGGCCTTCCAGGTCTGGCCACCGTCCACGCTCACCTCGACGTTGCTGATCGGCGCCCAGCCGGACCAGGCCCGGCCGGACAGCCGTACCTCGCCGGCATCGACGACCCGGGACCTGGACATGAAGTCGGGGAAGCCGGGCGGCGCCATCAACGCCCGCGGCTGGATCCGGGTGATCGGCTCGCTCGGGCCGTCCTCGGTGACTCGATAGCGGTAGGCGATCTCGTTCTGGAACCCGATGAACGGCTGGTCCAGCACGGTGATCGAGGTGAGCCACTTGACCTGGGCCATCCCGTACCAGCCGGGCACCACCAGGCGGACCGGGAAGCCGTGCTGCGGCGGCAGCGGCTGGCCGTTGATCTCGTAGGCGAGCAGCACCTCGTCGCGCAGGCTCTCGGCCAGCGACAGCCCGCGGGCATAGTCCTGCTCGACGCCGCGCTCGATCCCGTGGTCGGCGCCGGTGAACTGCACGTCCACGGCCTCCGGCCGCAGCCCGGCGTCCTGCAGCAGCGGCGCCAGCGGGGTGCCGGTCCAGGTCGCGTTGCCGACCGCGCCGTCCAGCCACGGCTGACTGATCGGGCGCGGGCTGAGCCTGGCCCGGCCGTTGCCGGCGCACTCGAACGTGACGGTCTGGCTGACCCGCGGCCTGGCCTTCAGCTCGTCGAGGGTCAGCGTGAGCGGGTTTTCGACCGCACCTTCGATCCGCAGCCGCCACCGGTCCGCGTCGAGCGCCGGAATGTCGTAGTGGGTGAGCAAGTAGTGCAACCCGACCGGAGTCACGTCGTAGCGCAACGCCTCCAGCGGGAAAGCGTGGTTGCGGGCGGCGAGTCCGAGCTCCTCGTAGGAGATGGCCTCGCCGACCTCGGCGATGCGGGCGTTTGCACTCATTGGCTCATCTGAGCGCCGGGCCACTAGCGGCGTCAAGGGTCGGCTGGATCACCGATCGGGTCACTCATAGATTAGGTTAGGCAGACCTAAGTAAGCTGACCAAGGTCCGGACCGACCCAAGACCGACACAGGATTGACCCAGGGAGGGCGCCCGATGGTTCGCCGTGGTTGGACTGCGTCCCGTCGAGCCGTGGCGGGACTAGCCGGCGCCGCTCTCGTGCTGGCCTTAGCTGCGTGCTCTGGCGGCGACGGGCTGGACGCCGACAAGCTGGTGATCTACTCCGGCCGGCAGGAGCAGCTGGTTGCCCCGCTGCTCGAGCGGTTCGAGCAGGACACCGGGATCGAAGTGTCGGTCCGGTACGGCGACACCGCCCAGTTGGCCGCGCAGCTGATCGAGGAGGACGACCGGACCGCGGCCGACGTGTTCTTCTCCCAGGACGGCGGAGCGCTGGGCGCGCTGAGCAAGCGGGAGATGCTGGTGCCGCTCCCGCCGGCCACGCTGGATCTGGTGGATTCGCGGTACCGGGCCGACGACGGCCGCTGGGTCGGGGTGTCGGCGCGGTCCCGCGTGATCGTCTACGACCCGAAGCAGCTGTCCGAGGCCGAGGTGCCGGACAGCGTGTTCGACCTCACCGACCCGAAGTGGCGGGGCAAGGTCGGGATCGCCCCCACGAACGCGTCGTTCGAGGCGTTTGTGACCGCGATCCGGGTGCTCCGCGGTGACGACGCGGCTCGGCAGTGGTTGGCCGGCATGAAGGCCAACGACGTGCAGCTGTTCGACAACAACGTGCTGGTGCTGAACGCGGCCGAGGACAGCGTGATCGCGCTCGGCCTGATCAACCACTACTACTGGTACGAGCAGGTTGCCGAGGAGGGCCTGGCGGCGGTGCCGGCTCGGCTGAAGTTCTTGCCGGCCGGCGATCCGGGCGCGCTGGTGAACGTCGCCGGGGTCGGCGTGCTACGGGATTCCGATCACGCCGAGCAGGCGCAGCGGTTCGTCGACTACCTGCTCTCGCCGACCGGCCAGGCCTACTTTGCCGACACCACCAAGGAGTATCCGCTGCTGGCCGGGGTACCGACCGCACCGGACCTGCCGCCGCTGGCCGAGTTGCACGCACCGGACATCGACCTGTCCGACCTGGACACGCTGGAGGAGACTCTCGCGATGATCGAGCAGGCCGGGCTGACGTGACGGCCGGTTCGGCGTGAGCCAGATCCCGGTGGCTCGCCGGGTGCCGGCGGTCTTGCTGGTGCCGGCAGCCGCGGCGGCCGTGGTGGCATTGCTGCCGCTGGGTTACCTCGCGGTCCGGGCCACCGAGGGTGGGCTGGGCACGGTGGCCGAGGTGCTGCTGCGCGATCGGACCGTGCCGCTGGTGGTGCGCAGCCTGCTGCTGGCCGGGGTGGTCACCGCCGGCAGCGCGGTGCTCGGGATCGGCACCGCCTGGCTGGTTTCCCGGACCCGGCTTCCGCTGCGCCGGGCCTGGGCGGTGCTGTTCGCGCTGCCGCTGGCGATCCCGTCCTACGTCGCGGCGTTCGCCTGGCTGTCCGTGTTCCCGCATTTCGGTGGCCTGGCCGGCGCCTCGCTGGTGCTCGTCCTGTGCTGCTATCCGTACGTCTACCTGCCGGTGCTCGCGGTGCTCGAGCGCGCCGATCCGGGCCAGGAGGAAGTGTCGAGGGCGCTCGGCCGGGGTCCGCTGCGGACGTTCGCCGGGGTGACCTTGCGCCAGGTCCGCCCGGCCGCTGCGGCCGGCGGGCTGCTGGTCGCGCTGTACGCGCTGTCCGACTTCGGTGCCGTTGCGATCCTGCGCTACGACGCATTCACCCGGGTGATCTATACCTCGTACCGGTCCAGCTTCGACCCCACTCCGGCCGCGATCCTGGGCTGTGTGCTGGTCGCGCTGACGCTGCTCATCGTCTGGGGCGAGGGTCGGGCTCGGGGCCGGGCCAGGTACGCCAGGATCGGCGGTGGGGCAACCCGGCGGCTGCCGCGGATCAGCCTGGGCTGGTGGACCGCTCCGGCGCTGCTGGGCTGTGTGGCGGTCACCGGGCTCGCGCTCGGCGTGCCGGTCGGCATCCTGGGGTACTGGCTGACCCGCGGGCGTTCGGCCGGGGTGGACTGGGCCGAGCTCACCGACGCCGCGGTGACCACGTTGGTGGTCGCCTCGCTCGGGGCGCTGGCCACCGTGCTGCTGGCCATTCCGGTGGGCATCATCGCGGCTCGGTACCGTGGCCGGATTTCCGGCCTACTCGAACAGGCCGCGTACGCCGGGCACGCGTTGCCGGGCATCGTCGTCGCGCTGGCCCTGGTGTTCCTGTCGGTGCGCTTCGCCTACCCGCTCTACCAGCGCACTCCGGTGCTGATCCTCGCCTACGCGGTGCTGTTCCTACCGGCCGCGGTGGCCGCGGTGCGAGCATCGGTGCTGCAGGCGCCGCCGTTGCTGGAGGAGGTGGCCCGCTCGCTCGGCCGCACCCCGGCCGGGGTGCTGCGTGCGGTCACCGTCCCGCTGGCCGCGCCCGGCATCGCGGCTGGTGCAGCCCTGGTGCTGCTGACCTGTATGAAGGAGCTGCCGGCTACCTTGCTGTTGCGGCCGACCGGGATGGAGACGCTGGCCACCGAGCTGTGGAACCGCACCGACACCGGCCGCTACGCGGCGGCCGCGCCGTTTGCGGCCACCCTGGTGCTGCTGGCCGCGCTGCCGATGTTCCTGCTCTGGCGCCGGGCCGGCGCAGAGGGGGCGACGTGAGCGAGCTGGTGGTCCGAGGTCTGGTCAAGAGCTTCGACCAGACGCCGGTGCTGCGCGGTCTCGACCTGACCGTGCCGTCCGGCCAGCTCACCGCGGTGCTCGGCCCGTCCGGGTGCGGCAAGACCACGCTGTTGCGGATCGTCGCGGGCTTCCTTGCCCCGGACGCCGGCGAGATCGAGATCGGCGGCCGGATGGTGTGCCGGACCGGTCTTTCGGTCCCGCCGGAGCGCCGCCGGGTTGGCGTGGTGCCGCAGGAGGGTGCGCTGTTCCCGCACCTGTCGGTGGCCGGCAACATCGGGTTCGGGCTGATCGGCGCCGGCTGGCGGCGCCGGGCCGAGCGGGCGGACCGGGTCGCCGAGCTGCTCCAGCTGGTCGGGCTGGCCGGTTATGCCGATCGGATGCCGCACGAGCTGTCCGGCGGCCAGCAGCAACGGGTCGCGGTGGCCAGGGCGCTGGCGCCGCGTCCGGCCCTGGTGCTGCTCGACGAGCCGTTCAGCGCACTGGACAGTGCGCTGCGGGCGGCGGTGCGCGAGGACGTCCGCCAGGTGCTGCATGCCGCCCAGGCCACCGCGGTGCTGGTCACCCACGACCAGCAAGAAGCGCTGTCGGTGGCCGACGTCATTGCGGTGCTGCGGGACGGCGTGGTGGTGCAGGCCGCGCCGCCGGACCAGCTCTACGCGGCCCCGGGCGATGCCGGGGTGGCCGCGTTCGTGGGCGAGGCGGTCGTGCTCGACGCGGTGTTGCGCGACCGGGAGGCCGAGTGCGTGCTCGGCCGGCTGCCGGTCCGCGCGCTCCACTCGGGCCCCGCCGGCCAGCCGGGGACCGTGGTCATCCGGCCCGAGCAGGTGCAGATCGGGCCAGCCGGCGACGGGATCGCCGCGGTGGTGACCGGCTCGGTGTTCTACGGCCACGATGCGCTGGTCCGGCTCGCCGTGGTCGACCGCGGTGCTGGCCAGGTCGATGTCCGTGCCCGCACACTGGGTCCACTCGCCTACCAACCGGGAACCGAGGTAGGTCTGCGGGTGGTTGGCGACGTCGTGTTCTTCCCGGCCGACGCCGGCTAGCCGCACCAGCAGCGCTAGCCGCGCACCCGCAACCGCAAGGAAAGGAACCCGGTCGTGCCCATCACCCGGCTCAACCACGCCGTTCTGTTCGTCCGCGAGCTGGCCCGCAGCGTCGCGTTCTACGTCGACGTGCTCGGCTTCCGGCGGATCGACATGACCCCGGAGGGCTTCGCCGGGGCGGCGTTCCTGCTGGCACCCGGCTCGACCAACGACCACGACCTCGGCCTGTTCGAGGTCGGCCCCGGCGCCGGTCCGTCGATGGCCGGCCGGGCCACGGTCGGGCTCTACCACCTGGCCTGGGAGGTGGACACGCTGGCCGAGCTCGACCGGCTGCGCGCGGTGCTCGACGAGCGAGGCGCACTGGTCGGTGCCAGCGACCACGGCACCACGAAAAGTCTGTACGGCAAGGACCCGGACGGGCTGGAGTTCGAGATTGCCTGGATTGTGCCGGCCGAGCTGCTGGACGAGCAGGCGCTCGCCGCGCGCAAGCGGATCGGCCGGCTCGACCTCGAACAGGAGATCAGCCGCTACGGCGCGACGACGGTAGGTGGACTCTAGCGAGCTAGCCGGATGTCAGGAATGGCCGGTTAAGCGGTCAAGAGTTTCGACACTGGATGCCGTACCTACCTATTGCAGACAACGCCGAACTGGTCCAGGATCAAGGGCAGCACCCATCGTTACCGACAGTAGGCGCGCGACTACTCAACCGGTAGGAGGAGTGGGTGCAATCGGCGTAAACCCGGCGATCGCCACAAGCGGTCCCGGGACGGCATTCAGATCGGAGGACCCCATCATGCACACGCCGATGACGCGGCTGCGATTAGCCGTGTTCTCAGTAGTCATTGCGGCGCTGGCAGCTGCCGGTGCCGTTACCGCGTCGATGGCGTCAGCGGCGGCGTCTGACGGCACCATTCGGCACGCGGGAAGCAAGGACGCGGTTGCGGGCAGCTACATCGTGGTGTTGAAGAACACCGCCTCGCTGCGCTCCCAGGGGGTATCCACGCTCGCCGGCTCGCTCGCCAAGAGCTACTCGGGCAAGATCGGCTTCACCTACCGGCATGCGCTCAGCGGCTTCTCGGTCAAGATGAGCGAGGCGCAGGCCAAGAGACTGGCCGCCCACCCGGCGGTCTCCTATGTCGAGCAGGACCTTCGGGTCAGCCTGGCGGCGACCCAGCCGAACCCACCGTCGTGGGGGCTGGACCGCATCGACCAGCGCAACCTGCCGCTCAACAACTCCTACAGCTATGACGACACCGCCGGCGGCGGGGTGACTGCCTACATCATCGACACCGGGATCCGGTTCAGCCACAACGACTTCGGTGGCGCTGCGACCTCCGGATTCGACGCGATCGATGGTGGCACCGCGGACGACTGCAACGGGCACGGCACGCACGTTGCCGGCACCGTGGGCGGCACTCAGTTCGGCGTGGCCAAGAACGTCGCGCTGGTAGCGGTCCGCGTGCTCAACTGCGCGGGTAGCGGCACGACGGCCCAGGTCGTTGCGGGCGTCGACTACGTGACCGGTAACCACACGGGCAGCAACCCGGCGGTCGCGAACATGAGCCTCGGCGGCGGTGCCAACACCTCGATCGACACCGCGGTCAACAACTCGATCAACGACGGCGTGACCTACGCGATCGCGGCCGGCAACAGCAACGCGAACGCGTGCAGCTTCTCGCCGGCGCGGGTGGCGAACGCCATCACGGTGGGTGCAACCACGATCACCGACGCCCGGGCCTCGTTCTCGAACTTCGGGACCTGCCTGGACATCTTCGCGCCCGGTCAGAACATCACCTCGGCGTGGAGCACCAGCGACACCGCAACCAACACGATCAGCGGCACCTCGATGGCCACGCCGCACGTGGCCGGCGCGGCGGCGCTGTTCCTGGCGGACAACCCGAGCGCCAGTCCGGCGACGGTACGCAACGCGTTGGTGGCCAACGCCACCGTTGGCGTGGTGACCAACCCGGGCACCGGCTCGCCGAACCTGTTGCTGTTCACCGGAACGGCCGCTCCGCCGGGGACCACGGTGTTCTTCGACAACTTCGAGACCAGCCTCGGCTGGACCACCAACCCGAGTGGCACCGACACCGCCACTACCGGCCAGTGGGAGCGCGCGAACCCGGCCGGGACCAGCTCGGGAACCACAACCTTGCAGCTGGGGACCACGGTCAGTGGCAGCTTCGACCTGGTGACCGAAGGGGATGCCGGCACCGGCGCCGGCAGCTTCGACGTCGACAGCGGAGTGACCAGCATCCAGTCGCCGGTGATCAACTTGCCGTCGTCCGGCACGCTGACGCTGTCGTTCTCCTGGTATCTCGCCCACCTCAACAACGCGACCAGCGCGGACTACGTCCGCGTGCGGGTGGTCGGCTCGTCCACAACGACGGTGCTCAACCAGCTCGGCTCGGCCACCACACGGGCCGGTGCCTGGTCGTCCTCGTCGTTCAACATCTCCGGCCACGCCGGTCAGTCCGTCCGGATCCTGATCGACACGGCCGACGCTTCGACCGCAAGCCTGATCGAAGCCGGTGTGGACGACGTGCGGATCACCCAGTCGTAAACACTCGACTCCGCCCACGTGGTCACGCAGAGCCTCCTGCGTGACCACGGGGCGGGGGAGGGGAACGGGGAGGGGGCCGATCAGGTCCTGGTCGGGGCACGCATCACAAGCAGGACGCCGCCGAGCGCGGCAGCACGGTCACCGAGCTCGCCGGGTAGCACCGTCACGGTTTCCACCGCGGCCGGCATGGCCGACTCGGCCAGGCCGCGGCGCAGCGGATCGAGCATCAGGTCCGCGGCATTTCCGAGCTCTCCACCCAGCAGGATCCGCTCCGGGTTGATCAGGTTGACCAGGCCGGACAGCGCCAGCCCGATCTGGGTGCCGGCATCGGTGAGCAGCCGCCGGCAGCCGGGATCGCCGGAGTTTGCCAGCTCGACCAGGTCGGCGACGTCGGCCAGCTCCGGGTAGGTGTGCCGGGCCTGCGCGACCAGCGCTCGCCCGCCGGCGGCCAGCTCCACGCAGCCACGGTTGCCGCACCGGCAGACCGGGCCGCGGGCGTCGATGGTGATATGACCGAGCTCGCCGGCGGTGCCCGCACTACCCCGGAACAGCTCGCCGTCCAGCACGATGCCGGCGCCGATACCGGTGGCTAGCTTCACGTAGACCAGCACCGACGCGCCCCGACCCGCGCCCCAGTGGAACTCCCCGAGCGCGCCGAGGTTCGCGTCGTTGTTCACCTGCACCGGGATGCCCAACCGCGCACTCAGCTCGTGACCGGGGGACAGCTCGCCCCACCCGGGCAGCAGCCGGGGTGCACCGATCCGGCCGTCCAGCGTCATCGGGGCCGGCACCCCCATGCCGATCCCGACCACCTCGTCGGATCCGGCTCGCACCTCCGCCAGCGCTTGTTCGATCATGCTCGCGGCCCGGTCGAGCACCGGCTGGGGCGCATCGTCGGCGTCCTCCTCCAGCCGGGTGGCCGACTCCAGCAGGATGTCGTGCCCCAGGTCGGCCACCGCGACCCGGATATGCCGGCGCCCGACATCGACGCCGACGGCCAGTCCAGCCTGGCGGGTGAGCCGGACCACCCCGGCCGGCCGGCCGCTGGCCGATCGTGCCCCGGCCCGCCGGTCCGGCCCGGGCGCGGCCTCGACCACGGTGGCGGCAGCGAGCTCGCCGGCCACCCCGGCAGCGAGCTCGACAGCCACGCCGGCCGCGGTCAGCTCGGTGATGGTGGCCGAGATGGTAGGCCGGGAGAGATGGGTTGCGCGGGCCAGCTGGGCCCGGGTGGACGGGCCGCGGGCGCGCAGCACCTCGGCCACCCGGCGGGCGTTGCCGTTCAGCCCGGCGGGGCACCAGAGGTCGAGGGCGCTCACGGTCGAGGATGGTGACACTGCCGGCCAGTTCTGTCAAAGACTGACATATCTTGCGGTGCC
>JAKEEW010000201.1 GCA_022616375.1 Sporichthyaceae bacterium | reverse complement strand
GCTCGGTGAGATAGCGCTCCAGCGAATCGAGTTGCCGCCCCCAGAACCGGCGATACTGGGTGATCCAGTTGCCGGCGGCCTCGAGCGGCTGGGCTGCGAGCCGGCAACGGCGCTCGCGGCCGACTTTCCGGTCGGAGACGAGCCCCGCCCGCCGGAGCACACCGACGTGCTTGAGGAACGCAGGTAGCGAGATCGGGTGCGGGTGGGCCAGCTCGCTCACGGTGGCCTCGCCGTTCCGCAGTCGCTCGAGCACCGCCCGTCGAACGGGGTCGGCCAGGGCGGCGAAGGTCCGGTCGAGCGCAGGTTGATGGTTAACCATGTGGTTCAGTATTGATGCCGCATAGTAGGGTGCCTGACACTGCCCGTCAAGCCGGCCTTTCTTGACAACCACGGAAGCGCCCCGTAAGGTGGGCACCACAGCCGGATGCATCTCCGGGTGCAGTCGAATTGCCGAGCCGCGGCGTGCGCTCGGCGGTTCGTGCTTGGTCCCAACGCTTTGCGGCGGTGGTTGACCGCGCGAGCACCCGAATTGACTGCCACGTGCGCAGCCGCTGCTAGCGTGGGGCCGCGTCCCCGCCACGGTCGAGGGACGGTCCCAACTATCACCCCGGAGGCGCAGTGATCCCGCGCCGCCGCCTCTCGTTGCTGACGCTGCTGTTGCCTCCGGTGCCGCGGGTCGGCTACTTCGATCCCGCGTTCCGGTTTCCCAGGAACTTGAAGCTTGGCATAGGCGCCGACCAGCGGCTGCCGTGGGGCATCGTGGGCACGGTGGACCTGCTTTACACCCGCTGGTCGGACCAGATCGCGTGGGTGGACCGCAACATCGCCGGGCCCGTCGGAACCGCGGTCGGCGAGGGGGGGCGGGCGCTGTACGGGACAGTGGACCCGGATGGCGTCGCTGAGCCCAGCCGGCTGAGCGATGCGTTCGACGCCGTGATCGAGCTTCGGAACTCGAGCGGCGACCGCTCCTGGTCGCTTACCGGGCAGTTGCAGAAGAAGTTCGCGAACGGCACCGAGCTGAGCGCGGCCTACACCTGGACTGACGGGAAGAACCGGAACGACCCTCCCCCGACTTCCTGTCAGCAACTACGCCTTCAGCCCGGTGGACGGCACCGCGGAGAGTCGGCCGCTCCGCACCTCAATCTGGCGCGTTCCGCACAAGGTGACGCTCCTGGCCACGCTGAACCTGCCGCTCACGCTCCGGCTCGGCCTCGTCTACACCGGTGCGTCCGGCGGTCCGCTCACCTATAGGGTGGCCGGTGACGCCAACGCCGACGGGGTCGGCCCCGACGGTTTTCGCTTGAACGACCCGGCTTACGTACGGCGCGACGCGAACGACCTCACGCTGGCGGATCCGGCGGAGTGGCCCGTCCTCGACAGCCTGATCCGGAGCGACGCCTGCCTCGAGCGGCAGAGGGGCCAGCTGGTCGAGCGGAACAGTTGCCGCTTGCCGTGGATCCACGACACCCGGGCGCGGCTCACGACGGTGCT